>DATKNM010000495.1:0-2675 GCA_035541335.1 Binatia bacterium | reverse complement strand
GCGGCGGGCTTCGTCCATATCGGTCTCGATGACCAGCAGTCGCCGGTCCAATGCCTGCCGATGGTGCACGCCGGCGGCTTCTTCACATTGATGGCCTATCTCAGCCACGGCGCGCGCATGATCCTGATGGAGTGCTTCGATGCCGAGCGCGTGCTGGACGCGGTCGTGGAGCATCGGGGCACCTGGCTGGTCGGGCTGCCGTTCATGTTCGGGGAGCTCTTGGCGGCGCAGCAGCGGCGGGCGCGTGATGTGGGCTCGCTGCAGCTCTGCCTCAGCGGCGGCGACGTCTGCCCGCCGGACCTGCAGCGCGTCTTCGGCATCGTGTTCGATCGCCCGCTGCGCTCGTTCTGGGGCGCGGCCGAAGCGATGGGCGGAGCCACCTTCGGCTTGCAGCAGGGACCGGTCTTTCGCCTGCTGCCGGCGATGCGCTGGCGCCTGGTCGATGCCGATGGCGATGACGTCGCCGACGGCCGGACCGGCGAGCTGCTCCTGCAGGGTCCGCCGGTGACGCCGGGCTATTGGCAGGATGTGGACGAGATCGCGCCGGTGGGCGAGGACGGCTGGTACGCCACCGGCGACCTGGTGCGCCGCGGCGCCGGCGACGACTTCTGGTTCGTGGCGCGCGCGGCAGATGCCCAGGTCGGAACGCGCCGCGTCGCGGGCGAACGGCGCTAATCTAGAGGGCGGCGGCCAGTCGCGGCGCCGCGAAGGCGGGGAGGGCGGTGATCGCGTCGATCAGCTCGAGCGGCGAGAACGGCTTCTCGAACACGGCCGCGGCGCCGAAGGTCTTGGCGCAATGGAGCAGGCTGTTCGTGCGGGTGCTGCTGCCGCCGGAGATCGCGATGATCGGGATGTCGCTGCCGGCTTTGCGCAGCGCGGTCATCAGCTCGAACCCGTCGAGCTCCGGCATGTGGAGATCGGTCACGATCACCGCCGGGTGCTCGGTGGCGACCGCTTCCAGCCCGGCGCGGCCGTTCTCCGCGGCGGCGACGTGGAAGCCGAAGGCTTCCAGCACCATCTGCAGGGACTCACGCAGCGGCTGGTCGTCCTCGACCAGGAGCACCAGCGGCTCCGGCTGCGCGGCGGCATTCGTCGGGGTGAGGTCGGCGTTGTCCATGGCGCCCATCCTCGCCCTGCAACGAGTTCGTAACCATGATTTGAGTCAACCGGAAGGGCCCGAAGCGTAAGGATATACCCCTAGCCTGAGGGCCTTCCGCTGGACGGATAGGGCATTTCCTTTACAGGAACTTGCCGGTATCGAGCACGATCGCGGTGTATTCGCGATAGGTCATGCCGAGCTCTTCCGCCCGCTTCAGCCGCCGCAGCGCCACCTCGCGGGGCGGCGTCTTCCACGCCGCCCGGTGCGCGCGCTGCCAGCAGTGACGGCGCCAGGAGGTACCCGGCTCCGGGTCCTCCAGCGGCGGCCCGTCGTTGTGTCCAATACCGGGGGAAGCGAGGGCGCGGTCGTCCTCGAGCATGATCACCGCTTCGGCTCAGGCATTCAGGCGCCAGATCTCGAAATTGAGCAGGCCGGCGAAGGCAACCCAGGCGAGCAGCGGCATCAGGCAAAGGCCGGAGAAGGCATCGACCCGCCAGAACGCGCCCAGCGTCGCCAGCACGGCGAAGAGCTGCACCGCGAGCTCGGCCAGCGCCGGCAGCGGCGCATGGGCGGCGAAGAACAGCCAGGGCCAGGCGGCGTTCAGCAACAGCAGCAGGAAGAAGAGCTGCAGGCCGCGCCGCCGGTTGCGGGCCAGCGCCGAGCCGTGCGATCCCGTCCGGGTGCGAAGCACCCGCCAGGCGGCGAGCGCCATCAGCAGGTAGAGCAGGGTCCAGACCGGGGCGAACACCCAGTCGGGCGGGGTGAAGTCGGGCTTGGCAAGCCCGGCGTACCAGGGCACGAGGTTCCTGAGCGTCGCCAATTGCCCGGCGAACGAGGCGACGGCCACGCCGGCCAGCGCCAGCGCCGCATGGCCTACGTCCCGCCGCATCCCCGAAGTCCCCGACAATCCCGCCATGACGCGATCCGTCCTGCCGACGATCTATCCTAGCGTTCCCGCGTCGCAAGAGAAGGCCCAGTGTGAGCAGACCCGGCGTGAGAAGACCCGGTACGTGCGCACCGGGTCCAGCGCATTAACGTGTCGCTGCACATCCGTCGGCCCGTCTAACCCCCTGGCAGCACCACATAAACCGTGGAGCCTTGGCCGCGTGCGCTCTCGATCTCCAGCGTCCCGTTGTGCTGCTCGATCAGGCGGCGGCAGATCGCGAGGCCGAGGCCGGCGCCGCCTTTCGGGCGGGATTTGTAGGGGTCGCCCGCGCCATGTCCGAGTCGCGCATCGGTCACCAGCGTCGCCGCGAGCGCGTTGACGCGCTGCGCCTCCGTCATGCCGAAGCCGGAATCCGCCACCTCGATGCGGACCCCGTCGCTCCCTTGCGTCGCCCGGAGCGCGATCTCTCCGCCCGGCGGGCTGAACTTGATGGCGTTGCCGAGCAGGTTGACCAGGATCTGGGTCAGCGCCCGCTCGTCGGCGGGGAGGGTGATCCCGGTCGGCGCGAAGTCGAGCCGGACCTCGGCTTCCGCTGCCTGCGGCTGCACCATGTTGAGCGCCGCCTCGGCGACGCCGTCGAACTTGCAGTCGCCGATCGCCAGCACCTGCCGGCCGATCTCCAGGCTGGAG
>DATKNM010000494.1:0-3011 GCA_035541335.1 Binatia bacterium | reverse complement strand
GCGCTCGCCGCCGGCGCGCATTTCACCCGGGGCAGCCATCGCCACCGGGTCATCGTCGGCAAGGACACGCGACTCTCCGGCTACATGCTGGAGACGGCGCTGACCTCCGGCTTCCTCTCCATGGGCATGGACGTGATGCTGCTGGGGCCGATGCCGACGCCGGCGGTCGGCATGCTGACGCGCTCCATGCGCGCCGACTTGGGCGTCATGATCTCGGCCTCGCACAATCCCTATGAGGATAACGGGATCAAGCTGTTCGGACCGGACGGCTTCAAGCTCTCGGACGAGATCGAGACCGAGATCGAGGCCCGGCTGGCCAAGAACGATCTCGCGAAGTCGCTGGCCGAATCGGCCCGGCTCGGCCGCGCCAAGCGCATCGACGATGCGCCCGGCCGCTACATCGAGTTCGTGAAGTCGAGCTTCCCGAAGGGGCTCAGCCTCGCCGGGCTGAAGGTGGTGATCGACTGTGCCAATGGCGCCGCCTACAAGGTGGCGCCGACCGTGCTCTGGGAACTCGGCGCCGAGGTGACGCCGGTCGGGGTCGAGCCCAACGGCACCAACATCAACCGCGAGTGCGGCGCGGTGCATCCCGAGCAATTGAAGGCGATCGTGCGCGAGAAGGGCGCCGATGTCGGGATCGCGCTCGACGGTGACGCCGATCGGGTGATCGTGGTCGATGAGCGGGGCGAGATCGTCGATGGCGACCAGCTGATGGCGGTGATCGCCCATTCCTGGGCTCGCGCCGGCCGGCTGAAGAGCGGCTGTGTCACCGCGACGGTGATGTCCAATCTCGGGCTCGAACGGTTCCTCGAGGGCCACGGCATTGCCTTGAAGCGGACGCCGGTCGGCGACCGCTATGTCGTCGAGGAGCTGCGGCGCAACGGCGGCAATCTCGGCGGCGAGCAGTCGGGCCACATCATCCTCACCGACTTCGCCACCACCGGCGACGGGCTGATGGCGGCGCTGCAGGTGCTGGCGGTGCTGGTCCAGGCCGAGAAGCCGGCGAGCCAGGCGCTGCGACTCTTTCCGCCGCTGCCGCAGCTGCTGCGGAACGTGCGCTACCGCGCGGGCTCCCCCCTGCCGCTGGAGCAGGCCTCGGTCAAGGCGGCGATCGAGGCCGGCGAGGCTGCGCTCACCGGCAAGGGCCGCCTGCTGATCCGGAAGTCCGGCACCGAGCCCTTGATCCGCGTGATGGCGGAGGGCGAGGACGAGGAGATGGTGGCGCGCATCGTCGCCGAGATCGTGAAGGCGGTGGAAGCGGCCGCCGCATGATGGCGCGGGGGCTGCTGCTCACGCTGCTCTCCACCTCCGCCATCGCCCCCATTGCAGCATCTGCGACCGCGGAGCCGCGCTTTGCCGTGCCGATCGCCTGCGCGATGGGCGAGGAATGCTTCGTCCAGAACTATGTCGATACCGATCCCGGGCCGGGCGCCAAGGATTTCGCCTGCGGCGACCTCACTTATGACGGCCACAAGGGCACCGACATCCGCCTCAAGAACTACGTCGTGATGGAGCACGGTGTCGATGTCCTGGCGGCGGCCCCCGGGACCGTGCTGCGGGTCCGCGACGGCATGGACGACGTCAGCGTCCGGGAGATCGGCTTCGAGGCGATCAAGGACCGGGAGGCGGGGAACAGCGTCATCGTCGATCACGGCGACGGCTGGGTGACCCAGTACGCCCATATGAAGAAGGGCAGCATTGTCGTCCGCCCGGGGCAGCAGGTCGCGGCGGGCGAAAAGCTCGGCGAGGTCGGGCTCTCCGGCAACACCGAGTTCCCGCATCTCCACTTCGAGGTCCGGCACAACGACGAGGCGGTCGATCCCTTCACCGACGAGCCGATCTCCGCCGGCTGCGGCCTGATGGATCACCCGCTGTGGCGGCCGGAGATCGCGAAGGCGATGGCCTACCTGCCGAGCGGCGTGCTCGGCACCGGCTTCGCCCTCGGCCGGCCGGATTCCGAGGCGGCGCGCCACGGCGCTTATGCCGAGGTGGCGCTCAAGAAGGACAGCCCGGCCCTGGTCTTCTGGATCGACCTCTTCGGCATCGAGCCCGGCGACCACCTGGTGCAGCACCTGCTCGCGCCGGACGGCCGGGTCCTGGCCGAAACCGACCAGCCCGCCGATCGCTCGAAGGCCCAGTACTTCGGCTTCGTCGGCGCGAAGCGCCCCGCGGCCGGCTGGGATGCCGGCAGCTATCGCGGCGTTTTCAGCCTGCGCCGCAACGGCAAGCCGGTGCTCGAGGGTTCCGCCGCGATCGCTACCCGATAGCTGCAGTCTAGGCAGCCCACCAACCGACCGTTAGAGTCCAGGTCCGGCGAGAGATTAGGACGGGAGTCGGTCTTGCCCTCGGTCCAGTTCACCGCGCATCTCCGCAAAGTGGCGCCCACCGAGCCCGTCACGGTCGCCGGCGCGACCCTGCGCCTCGCTCTCGACGAGATCTTCGCGCGGCATCCGCAAGTGCGTTCCTACATCCTCGACGATCAGGCGCGCCTCCGGAAGCACGTCGTCATCTTCGTCGATGGTGAGCGCGTGCAGGGCGGCAGCGATCTCGCTTTGAACGTGAGTCCGGATTCGCAAATCTATGTTCTTCAAGCATTATCGGGCGGCTGACTTGTTCAAGTAGAAGGTGAGGAGGCGAGTGATGGCGTCGCGCATGCTGGTCGGCAGCCGCAAGGGGCTGTTCATCCTCGAGCCGGAGAAACAGGGTGCGTGGCGGATCGCACGGCAGGCTTTCCTCGGCCAGCCGGTCTCGATGGTGCTGCACGATCCGCGCGACGGCGCGCTCTATGCGGCGCTTAACCTGGGTCATTTCGGTGCGAAGCTGCATCGCTCCGACGACAGCGGTGCGAGCTGGACCGAGGTCGCCGTCCCGGCCTTCCCGAAGGTCGAAGGCAAGGACGACGCGCCGTCGGTCGGGATGGTCTGGGCGCTGGAAGCGGCGGGGTCCGACATGCCCGGCGTGATCTGGGCCGGCACGATGCCGGCCGGCCTGTTCCGCTCCACCGACAAGGG
>DATKNM010000493.1:0-16425 GCA_035541335.1 Binatia bacterium | reverse complement strand
CGGCGGCCGATCCTGATCCTCGAGGAGGACACCTCGCCCGGCATCCACGACACGCTGATCGCCGCCTGCGACGACTATCGCTACGGCCTCTTGGGGTGCAAGGAGTACCACGACAACTGCACCGACAACCTGATGGCGGCGATGCGGCAGATCGGTTTGACGCCGCCCGAAGTGCCGAGCCCGGTCAATCTCTGGATGAACATCCCGGTCGGGCCCGACGGCGCCACGCAATGGGGCGAGCCGGTCTCCAAGCCCGGCGACTACGTCGTCCTGCGCGCGGCCATGGATTGCATCGTCGCCATGTCGGCCTGCCCGCAGGACATCCTGCCGATCAACGGCGCGCAACGCACCATCCACGACGTGCATTATCAGATCCTGAGCTGAGAGGATCACGCGGGAGTTCCGAGGCATGCGCTACGAGCTCTACTACTGGGACGGAATCCAGGGACGCGGCGAATACGTGCGCCTCGCGCTGGAGGAAGCCGGCGCCGACTATCGCGACGTCGCGCGGGAGCCAAGCGGCAGCGAGAAGATGATGAAGCTGATGCGCGGCGGTGCGACACCCGCCTTCGCCCCGCCCTTCCTCAAGGCCGGCAAGCTGCTGATCGGCCAGACGGCCAACATCCTGCTCTATCTCGGCGAGCGGCACGGCCTCGCGCCGAAGACCGAGGCCGGGCGACTCTGGACCCACCAGATCCAGCTGACGATCAGCGACTTCGTGGTGGAGATCCACGACGTCCATCACCCGATCGGCGGCGGCCTCTATTACGAAGACCAGAAGCCCGAGGCCAAGCGCCGCGCCGCGGACTTCCTGAAGAATCGCGCGCCGAAATATCTCGACTATTTCAAAGGTATCCTCGACTCCAACCGCGCGGGGAAGGGCCGGTACCTGGTGGGCGGCCGGCTGACTTACGCGGACCTGTCTTTGTTCCAGATCATTGCCGGGATGCGCTACGCGTTCCCCAATGCCATGCGGGCGCTGGAGAAGCGGCGGCCCGGCTTGGCCACGGTCCACGATTCGGTGGCGGCGCGGCCGCGGATCGCCGCCTATCTCGAATCGGAGCGCCGGCTCCCCTTCAACCAGCAGGGGATCTTCCGGCACTATCCCGAGTTGGATGCGCAGTAGATGCGTGGAGTAGAGCATGGCCCTTTACGGAAGCAGGGAACGCTACGGCACCGTCGCGCAGGCGCTGCATTGGCTGACAGCGATCCTGGTGCTCGTGGCTTTCCTGGTCGGAGAGGGCGGACCGGAGAGTCGGGTCTATGCGCCCGAGCGGGACGCGCAACGGATCCTGCATGAGAGCCTCGGCCTCGCCGTCCTCGCGATCGTGGTGCTGCGGCTGATCTGGCGTTTGCTCGACCGGGCACCGGACGAACCGCCGATGCCCGGCTGGATGAGCCGCTCCGCCGCCGCGACCCACTGGCTGCTCTATCTCCTCCTCTTCGCCGTGCCGCTGACGGCGATTCTCGGGGCGTGGTGGGAGGGCCACCCGCTGGACGCCTATCTCATCGGCAGTGTCGCACCGATGATCGCCCCCGCCCACGATCTCGGAGTCGCGGTGAGCGAGATTCACACCTGGCTCGGCGACGCCATCCTGTGGGTGGCCGGACTCCACGCCGTCGCCGCGATCGGCCATCATTTCGTCTTGAGAGACCGGACCCTGATGCAGATGCTGCCGTTCGGCAAGTAGCGCCTATAGCATCGCGGCTTGCGGGATGTGCTAACCTCGGGCCTAATAACCGAGGTGAGGAGGATTTGGTCAGGGATAACCCAGCCCGCGACGACCCAGCCTACACCGCCCGGCCGCGGAGCGCTGTCAACCACGCGACCGGGGAGGAAGCGCTGCCCCGAAGCGGGGATCTCCGGCGCCTGCTGGACTATTGGGCCGCTTGCGCCCGGGATCGCTGGTTTCCGCGGCGTGCCGACATCGATCCGGTGGATCTCAGGTTCATGCTGGAGCGGATTGCGCTGACCGAGGTGCACGAGGACCCCCGTCGATATCGGCTGCGGCTGGTGGGATCTTTCTGGTATCGTCTGGTCGGCTTCGAGGCGACGGGCATGTGGCTGGACGACTGGCCGCACGCCAACCAGCGCCAGTTGACCGTCGATTTCTACGAGGCCCTGATCGCGGGAGGACGACCCCGATTTGCCCAGCGCGACGCCTGGGTCGACGAGCGGCGGCTGCACTACGAGATCATGCTGCTGCCGCTTTCCGAGGACGGCGCGCGCATCTCGATGATCATGACCGGCATCGGCCCGGACTGAACCATATCCCGCAACGGGGGAGAGGGACGCGGGCGGAAGGAAATGGCGGAACGAGACCAGCGAAAACCCGGCGACCGAAGACGCGGCGGCCAAAAGGGTACCGACCACGAGGCGCGCGACCACGTCCGGCATATGACGGGCACGGGTCCGGTCGTATTCGGCGACCGTCGCGTGCCGGCGCGCCGTGTGCGCACATTCGGCGCGCATGCCGGTCCCGGCGAGCAGCTGGTGAGCTGGCCACAATTCCTGAAGGAGTTCCTGCGGGTCGCCGGCCCCTATTGGGTCTCCGAGGAGAAGGCCCGCGTCATCTTCCTCACCATTGCGCTGGTGGCATTGACGGTGGCGCAGGTCGCCGTGCCGGTCGGAATGAACCGGTGGATGCGCGGCCTGTTCGATGCCCTCGAGCAGAAGGCGATGACCGAATTCGCGCAGCTCTCCGGCTGGCTGATGGTGCTCCTGGTCAGCAACGTCGCGATCGTGAACCTGCACCTCCGGGTGAAGCGGCGGCTGCAGATCGGCTGGCGCGGCTGGCTCAGCCGCAAGGTCGAATACGCCTGGATGGATGCCGGTCGGCACTATCAGCTCGGCTACATGCCGGGGCCGCACGACAACCCCGACGGGCGGATCGCGGAGGACATCCGCAACGCCACGGAATACGCGATCGACCTCGCCCACGCCCTGGTCTACGACCTGCTGCTGCTGGTCAGCTTCACCGACATCCTCTGGTCGCTCTCGCAGGCGCCCTACATCGTGATCGGCGGAACGCCCTATTTCGTGCCGGGCTATCTGGTGTGGCTGGCGATTCTCTACGCCGGATTGGGCACGGTGGTGGCGCTGGCGCTGGGCCGCCAGCTGATCCGCTCGGTCGATCGCCGGCAGACCTCGGAAGCCGACTTCCGCTTCGGCCTCGCTCATGCGCGGGAGAACGCGCTCGGCATCGCCCTCGCCCGCGGCGAGCCCGACGTGCGGCGGCGCCTCAACACCCTCTTCCGCGGCGTGGTCAGCGCCTGGGACGGCGTGACCCACGCCCTCAACAACATGTTCTACTACAGCTCGACCTGGTCGGTGCTCTCGCAGGTGTTCCCGACGCTGGTGGTGGCGCCGCGCTACATCGCCGGCCTCATCACCCTCGGCGGGCTGATGCAGAGCGCCCAGGCGTTCCAGCAGATGGTGGGCGCGCTCTCCTGGGCGATCGACAATCTCGGCAAGGTCGCCGACTGGCGCGCCTCCGCCGAGCGCGTCTTCGCCCTCAACAGCGCGGTCGAGCGGTTCGACGAGCTGGTCTGCGCCACCACCGGCAAGCGCATCGATCTCGTGAAGGCCGAGCAGCGGGTGCTGGCGTTCCGCAACCTCTCCACCACCACGCCGAACGGGACGCCCGAGCTCCAGGGCGTCAACCTCGAGATCCGGGAAGGCGAGCGGGTGCTGATCAGCGGCGACACCGGCGCCGGCTCGACCATCCTGAAGGCGGTCGCCGGGATCTGGCCCTGGGGCGAGGGCCGGATCGAGCTGCCGGACGGCGCGCGGCTGCTCTTCATGCCGCCCCGGCCCTATCTGCCGACCGGCAGCCTGCGCGGCACGCTCGACTATCCGCCCGCCGCCGGCATTGTCGGGGAGAAGGCGCCGGACAGCGCTCAGATATCGGAGGTGCTGCGCCGGGTCGGTCTCGAGGAGCTGCTGCCGCGGCTGGACGAGACCGGGAAATGGGACCAGATCCTGACCGTCGAGGATCAGCAGCGCATCGGCTTTGCGCGCCTGCTGCTGAAGCGCCCGGACTGGATCTTCATGGAAGAGGCGCTGGAAGCGCTGCCCCCCGCCGGACAGAAGGCGATGGTCGAGCTCCTGCAGAACGATTTTCCCGCCGCGACGCTGGTCGCGGTCGGCCACAACGACGCCCTGGTCGGCTACGAGACGCGGAGCTTCGTCCTCGAGCGCGCCGACAGCGTCGTCACCATGCGCGAAATCAAGAAGGCGACGGCCAACGAGACCCTGGGCGCCTGATCGCCCCGGCTTCCCGCCTCAGTTCGCCGACGCTCAGTTCGCCGACACGAGGACCGGATCGACGCGATAGAGATCGGGGAACAGACGCTTCAGGTTGTCGATCTTCGGCAGGTCGTTGATGACGATGTAGGGATAGTCCGGATTCCGGGTGAGGAAGTCCTGGTGATAGCCCTCCGCCGGATAGAAGGTCTTGCCGGGCTCGATCGTGGTGACGATCTTGTCGCCGAACGCCTTCGCCGCATCGAGCTGGGCGATGTAGGCCTTGGCGATCCCCGCCTGCGTGTCGTCGGTCGGGAAGATGGCGGAACGGTATTGCGTGCCCATGTCCGGGCCCTGGTAGTCGAGCTCGGTCGGGTCGTGGGCGACGGAGAAATAGATCTGCAGCAGGCGCCCGTAGCTGATCTTGCCGGGATCGAAGGTGATCTGCACGGACTCCGCATGACCGGTGGTGCCGCTGCCGACCATCTCGTAATGCGCCGTGTCCGCCGCGCCGCCGGTATAGCCGGAGACGGCCTGCGTCACGCCGGCGACGTGCTGGAACACGCCCTGCACGCCCCAGAAGCAGCCGCCCGCCAGCACCGCGACCTCCTTCGCAACCGGCCGTCCCGGCGGCTCGTCGAGCGCCGGCGCCGGGATGACATGCGCGTCCTCGGCGGCGGAGGGCGACAGCCGCCAGAGGCTGCCCGCCACCAGCGCCGCCCCGATCAGCAGCCCCGCGGTCAGGCGGTAGGCGACGGTGCGGGCGCGGAAATCCTGGGATTCGGTCGGATTGGATTCGGGCATTTCGTGCTCCTCTCCTCCCCATTACGGCGGATCGAGGGGCGAGGTTACGCCTTCGCCTTCCCCGCGGTGATCACATCTTTGTACCAGTGGAAGGAGGATTTCGGCGTCCGCTTCAGGGTCTTGAAGTCCACGTGGATGAGGCCGAAGCGGTTGCCGTAGCCGGAGCCCCACTCGAAATTGTCGAGCAGCGACCAGACCATGTAGCCCCGGACGTCGGCCCCCTCGGTCACGGCCTTCAGCATCGCGGCGATATATTGCCCGAGGAAATAGATCCGCTTGGGATCGTCGACCACGCCGGCGGCGTCCGGCGCGTCCGGGGAATTGCAACCGTTCTCGGTGACGTAGATCGGCAGGCGATAGCGCCGGGTCAGATGCAGCAGTTCCTCGCGGAACATGTCGGGGAAGATCGGCCAGCCCATTTCCGATTTCGGCGCGTCGGCCGGCGGCGAGCCCCAGCCGAAGCCCCAGATGTTCTTGGAATCCGCCTTGCAGAAGATCGGGCCGTAGTGGTTGAGGCCGAACCAGTCGCAGGGCCGGCAGATCCGGGCCATGTCCCCGGCCATCACATAGGGCTCGATCTCGCGCGCGATCATCGGCGGGTAGTGGCCGAGGTTCTGCGGATCGGGGAAGGCCCCGTTCCAGAATTCGTCGAGCAGGGCCGCCGCCGCGCGATTCTCAGCGGTGTCGGTCTCCGGGATGACCCGCTGGTTGTTGTGCACGCAGCCGATGGAAGCCCCTTTGACCATGTCCCGGACCACGTCGACGGCGGCGCCGTGCGCGAGGTTGACGTGATGCGTGGCCTTCAAGTGCGCCGCCTTGTCGATGATGCCCGGCGCCGCCCAGTCCATGGAATAGCCGAAGACGGTGAAGACCGAGGACTCGTTGAAGGTCGCGTAGTGCTTCACCCGGTCCCCGAAGCGGCGGGCGATGACCGCGGCATAGTCGGCGAACCAGCCGGCGCAGTCGCGGCTGGTCCAGCCGCCGAGCTCCTCCAGCGCCTGCGGCAGGTCCCAGTGGTAGAGGCAGAGCCAAGGCTCGATGCCCGCCTCCAGCACGCCATCGACCACGCGATCGTAGAAGTCGAGCCCAAGCGGATTGACCGCCCCCCGTCCGCGCGGCAGGACGCGCGGCCAGGCGACTGAGAAGCGGTAGATCTGCAAGCCGAGATCCCGCATCAAGCCGATGTCTTCGCGGTAGCGGTGGTAGTGGTCGCAGGCCACGTCGCCGGTGTCGCCGTTCGCCACCTTGCCTTTGATGAGACAGCGCTTGTCCCAGATGCTGGGACCACGGCCGTCCTCGGCCACCGCGCCTTCGATCTGGTAGCTCGAGGTCGAGGCGCCCCAGGCGAAGCCAGTGGGGAAGCCTTGACCGAGATCGCGCGCTAGGACCGACTGCATTGTCACCGGATTGACCTCGAATGGTTTGATGCGACTGGAAATCTGCCGCGGGGATGAGTCGGCGGCCATGGTTCCCGTCCGCGCCGACCCTGTCAACGCATCGCCCGGGCGATTGGACCCAATTCGTTAGGATTCTCTATACGGTTCGTATGGTTGAATCGCCGCCGGACAGCGGAAGGCGGGGGTTTTCCGCGGGTCCGCCGAGTCGCCGTTCACCGCCTGGAACCGGGGAAACGCATGCCGCATCGGATCGCGCCCAGCGTCACGGCCCATACCGTGCTGGAACTGTTCGGCGTGGTCCTGGAGGGGAGCGGGATCGCCTATTCGATGTGGGACGCCGAGGACCGGCTGGTGGCCTACAACGACATCTATGTCCGCATGTTCTTTGCCGGCTTCGAGCACGTGGTCGAGCTCGGCCAGACTTTCGAGCGGCAGAATGCGCGCTGGGGCGAGGTCAAGGCCGCCCAGGTGCAGAACAGCGACCTCAAGGACCAGGTCTCCGAGCGGTTGAAGCGGCACCGCGAGCCGCGCGGCTCGTTCGAGCGGCGGATCGACGACCGCTGGATCCGCAGCAGCGAGATACGCACGGCGGACGGCGGCATGGTGAGCATCCACACCGACATCACCCACGAGAAGGACCGCGAGAATGCCGCGCGCGAGGGCGAGCGGCGATTCCGCTCGCTGGTCGAGAACCTGCACAACATCGTCTTCTGCCGCGGCGTGAAGGGCGATCTGGAATACGGCTATGACGGTGGCGGCTCGCAGGTCTACGGCCGGGACTCCGAGCGCCTGTTCGGCTCCGTGGACGAGAGCGGCAAGTCGATCCTCGACGACTGGTACGCCTGCATTCACCCGGACGATCGCACGCGCTACATCGCGGCCGAGCAGGCACGTAAACGGGACGGCGAGCCCTTCGACATCGAGTTCCGCTTTCTTCATCCGGAGACCCGCGAGGTGCGCTGGTCGCGCGAGGTCGCCTGGGTGGTCGAGGACAAGGAGCTCGGCAAGACCTATTTCGACAGCTATCTGATCGACATCACCGACAGCAAGATCCGCGAGGCCGAGCTCTCGCGCAGCCGCGCCGAGCTGACGCTGGCGATCCACAAGGCCGACGCCGCAAGCCGCGCGAAGTCCGCCTTCCTCGCCAGCATGAGCCACGAGCTGCGGACGCCGCTCAACGCCGTCATCGGCTTCGGCCAGGTGATCGCGATGGAGAAGGTCGGGCCCGGTGTCGCCCCGGCCTATCGCGAGTACGGCAAGCTGATCGTCGATAGCGGGCAGCACCTGCTGAACCTGATCAGCGATATCCTCGATCTCTCCAAGGTCGAGGCCGGCAAGATGGAGATCAACGAATCGGATTTCCGGATCGCCGACGTCATCACCGAGGTCAAGCGCCTGCTCGGCGATCAGATCGGGAACCGGCTGCAGACCCTGGGCGTCGAAACGCCGTCCGGCGACATCTGGCTCCGGGCGGACCGGCGGCGGATCCTGCAGATCCTGATCAACCTCCTCGGCAACGCCAGCAAGTACTCGCCCCTGGGGGGCGCGATCGTGCTGCGCTGCCGCCTGCGCCGCGACGGTTGCCTGGAGCTGACCGTGGCGGACGAGGGACACGGCATGACGGACGCCGAGATCGAGGTGGCGCTGACCCTGTTCGGCCAGGCGGCCGCGGGACGCAGCCACAATTCAGGAACCGGACTCGGCCTGCCGCTGGCCCGCAGCATGACCGAGCTGCACGGCGGACAGATGCTGATCGAGAGCGTCAAGGGTCGCGGCACCACGATCCGCGTCGTGCTGCCGCAGGAGCGCGTCCGCGCTCTCAGCGCACAGGAAGAGAACCAGCTCCACCTCAGCCTCGGCTGAGGGCTAAAGCGATGCCTGATAGCGCGCCGCGAGGCGCGACAAGTGTCGCGCGGCGGCTTGGCTGCGCCATTCCTGGCGGAGCGCCGTGCAGATCCTGTCGCGCAGCACGGCGAAGGACGGCACCTGACCGGCTAGGATCTGGTCCAGCAGCACGACATGGACGCCGCTGTCGGTCGCGACCGGCACCGGACAGATTTGCCCGGGCCGCAGCGCCAGCAGGACCGCTTCAATCTCCGCCGGCAGGGCATCATGGATCGCCGGACCGACCCGCCCGGCGCAGCTCTCGGCACCGGCCGGATCGTAGGTCTTGAGCAGGTCGTCGAACATGTGGGGATCGAAATAGAGGATGGCGACCAGTCGCTCCGCCCGCGCCCAAGCCTCGGCGCGCAATGTCGCGTCATCGATGGCACAGCGCAGCACGATCTGGCGCCCGACATAGCGGTCGGGTTCGCGGTAGCTGTCGATGTGCTGATGGTAGTAGTGCAGGCACGCATCGGCCGTCGGAGTGGGCACTTTGAACCGCCGGGCGACCAATTCTATGAGCCGTGGATCGCGCAGAGTGTCAGGAATAGATCCCCTTATGCCTGCTTGTTTTGCCTGCTCTAGGACAATCTGTAACCGACTATGTTCCAGAGCACCCATCTCAACGGCACGCAACCCCATCCCGCCGTGTGGTGCTGTATTTCCCGCCAACGCCAACTCGTTAGGCCGAAGCCTTGCCACTGCCATCCTGCCCTCCCCGAGGAAAATTAGGAACTCATGCCTCGGTAGAGTCAACGAGAAATTAAAAACGGATCGGATTTGGCGGATAGAACTCGTTGAATGGAAGCTTCGTCCCGCCGGGCGGAACCGCGGTCAGCGATCGGCGCCGATCTTCCGCAATAGTGCCTGCAAGTGCCGCTCGGCGGCAGCGATGCGGGCCCGGGTTGCGAGCCTGCGTGCGACATCGCCTTCGGCCTCGGCGAAGGCGCGGCGCCGGCCGGGGGTTATCTGGTCCATCATCAGGATGTGGAAGCCGAGCGATGAAGGCACCGGCAGCGGAAAGACATCGCCGGCCTTGAGGCTGAAGAACGGCGCCGCGACTTCGCTCTCCCAGCCACCCTTGGCGACAGGGCCGATGCGCCCGTCGTGCAGGCGCGACGCCGCTGCAGAGTAGATCAGCAGGTCCTTGAAGACCCGGCGGTCGTAACCGAGCATCGCGACGATCCGTTCCGCCCGGCTGTAGGCCTCGGCGCGCCAATCGCGATCCGCAACCTGGCCGCCGATCAGGATCTCCCGGCCTTCATAAAGGTCGGGCGTGCGGAAGGCATCGACGTCGCTTTCATAGAAGGCGCGACAGGCGGTGGCATCCGGCGGCGTGAAAGCAAACCGATCGGCCAGCAACGCCGCGAGCTTCGGTTGGCGCAGGAGCTCGGCGGCCGAGCCCGACATTCCGTGGCGCGCCGCGATCGCCAGCACCTCGTCGAGCGTCGGCGCCATCGCGCGTGCCAACGCGGCCAGGGCTTCGGCGGCTGCCGCCTCATAGGCGTTGAAGGGCCGGTCCGTGCCGGCGACCGGCGTCTCGCGCTGGGCCACCACCGATTCGACCAGATCGAAGGCCCGGCGGCGCGGCCGGCTCGACAGCATCGTCACCGAGGCCCCGCCGCGCATCAAATTCCCATGGAGCGATCCGCCGTCAGGCGACCGTCGGTCACGGGCGAAATTTGCCATCCCAATCCCAAAACTACTGTCGACTCGCCAGGAGGGCGGGCGAATCGATTCCCCGAAACTCTTGATTCGATTTATACAATTCCGCGTGATTCGCCGATAGTAAAAATTGCATCAAATTTTCGGTAAATTCGTCAGAGTGACTGCAAAAGGCGCTTGATCGCCCTTGGCGTGACGATTCGAGAGATGGAATCCGGAACCGGCGGAGAACGCCGGAGCGCGTTTGCATCGCCGGTGGGAGAAGTCTAGCTTCGCGCATGGCCGCCCCCGATCGCCCGTTCTGGAAGACGACGCCGCTCTCGCAGATGACCCGCCAGCAGTGGGAGAGCCTGTGCGACGGCTGCGGTCGCTGCTGCCTGGAGAAACTGCGCGACGCCGACACCGACGAGATCCATTTCACCAACGTCGCCTGCAAGCAGCTCGACCTCAGGAACTGCCGCTGCAAGGATTACCGGCATCGCCAGGATATCGTCTCCGACTGCGTGCAACTGACGCCGCGCAACATCAAGCGGCTCGACTGGCTGCCCGAGAGCTGCGCCTATCGCCTGCTCGGCGAGGGCAAGAACCTGAAGTGGTGGCATCCCCTGGTCTCCGGCGATCCCAAGACGGTGCACCAGGCCGGCATCTCGGTCCGGGGACGCGCCGTCGCCGAGCGAAATGCCGGCGAGCTCGAAGACCACATCATCAGCTGGATCAAGTAGTCGAAACAGGCGAGACTCCGATGATGATCAGCCTCGCCGAATTCGAGATCGCCTTGCGCGGCTTATTGCGTCTCGCCCGGTTCGACGCCGGCTTCGCCGGATTCTTCGACCTCTCCAAGGAGGGCGCCAAGCGCTCGTTTCGCCTCGCCTTGCCGCTGCTGCCGTTCTACCTGCTGCTCCTCAATCTCAATGCCCCATGGCCGCCGGATGTGGACCTGTTGCGGATCGGCGCCGCGGAGTTGATCGGCTATGCGACGATGTGGACGACCTTCCCCCTGATCATGATCCTGGGGGCGCGGCTGCTCTCCCGCGAGGACCGGGTCTATGGCGCGATCGCCGTCTACAACTGGATATCGGTGCTGTGGATCGCGCTCCAGCTGCCCGTGGAGCTCGCCACCTATTACGGCCTCGACCCCGACTGGGGCTTCAAGATAACGGTGGCCCTGCTCCTGTTCACGCTGGCCTGCGAGTTCTTCGCTTTCAAGCGCCTGATCAACGCCGGGATCGAAGTCACCATCGCCTTGGTGGCGCTCGACTTCATCCTGAGCCAGTTCGTCATCGCGCCGCTCTTCGACGCGATGGCGCGGGCGCCGCTGTTCTGAGGATCCGGCGCGTGGTCAGGCCGCTGCGGCCAGATCCGCGGCGCGCAGCCTGAGCACGCGGAGCCGGCTCTCCACATCCTCCTTGTTGAGATAGGCGCCGGCGAGGCGGCGATAGCCCTGATAGGCGTCGCGCGCGTGCAGGAGGCGCCAGTTGTCGAACAGGACCAGCGAGCCCGGCAGCAGGCGGCGGCGATATTGCAGGCGCCGGTCGTTGCAGAGCGCGGCAAAGGCGCCGTAGGCCCGGTAGAAGGCACGGAGCTCGCGTTCCGGCAGGAAGAGCGGCGCGCGGTCGAGCGGATTGTAGCTGACCTGGACCAGGCGGCCGGCGGAATCGAGCCGGAAGACCGACCGCTTCGCCATCAGGTGGATGCCCTTCTCGTGATCGATGTACTGGCCGGTGACCTCGACCTCGGTCAGCACGCGATAGAGATCGGGCATCTCCGCCTCCATGATCGCGGCGATCCTGAAGCCGTCGATGAGGACGCTGTCACCGCCGGTGCAATCGACGCCGAGGCAATGGAACATCTGGTAGCCCGGCGCGTCGAAGCTGTAGGTGC
Organism: Binatia bacterium; assembly: GCA_035541335.1. Lineage (GTDB taxonomy): Bacteria > Pseudomonadota > Alphaproteobacteria > Dongiales > Dongiaceae > Dongia. The sequence continues at coordinate 4,548 of DATKNM010000493.1, read as the reverse complement.
CGTCGGTATGCGGGCCGATCGCCATCGAGGTATAGGCGGTGTCCTTGTGCTCCATGTTGGCGGTGAAGTCGTAATAGCCGCCGAAGATGGTCTCGCGGATATAGGCGGCGCGCTTCGCCACCGCCTGGGTCGCCTCCGGCGTCGCCGGCACGCCTTCGACGAAGGCGAAGCCGAAGCGCTCAATCCGCTCCAGCCAGTCCTTGAGCACGCGATCACCGGCGGCGCCCGGCGCCATGAGGGCCTCGTAGGCGACGTGCGGAATCTCGGCAGCGATGCGCGCCTCGTCCCACAGCACGCGGTCAGGCGTCACCGCACCCGGCACGACCGCAGCCTCGCGTAGCCAGGCACCGTCGAACGCGCTGACATGCGGCGCGCCGCCGGCAACCGGCGCCCATTCGATCTCCAGCTCGGGCACGTTGGCGGCGACGTTCATCCGCCGGACGGCAAGGCCGGCATCGCCGATGAAGCTGTCGGAAAGACGCTGGCGCGTCTCCGGATGGAGGCATTGCGGGCAGGGGCAATGATCCCTGAGCCAGAGCAGCGGCACGGCGACGCGATGGCCGTCGCTCCAGGTGAGATGAACGGAATCGCCCTCGGTCGTTACCTCGCGCAGCACGGCCGCCTCCCTCGCGGATCACAGATGGCTTGTTATTATACGTTCGTATAATAGAGCGCAAGCGGCTATTTTACGGATGTATAATTGTGGCCCGTATAGTTATGGAGCGCGCCATCCCGACCAAAGCCGAGACCGGTCTGAAATTCATTGGGCCAAAGTTCACCCGCGACCTGCCGGAGGCGCGGCGCCGGCAGCTGATCGAGGCGACGCGGCGCTGTCTCGCGCGGCACGGGCTCGCCGGCACGTCGGTGCGGCAGGTGGCGGCGGAAGCCGGTGTCTCGCCGGGGCTGCTGCGCCACCACTTCGAGGGCATGCAGGACCTGGTCGCGGAGACCTATCGCGAGACCGGGCGGGAGATCGCGGGCGTGCTCGATGCGGCTCTGGCGGCGGCCGGCACCTCGGCCGAGGCGCGGCTCCGCGCCTTCGTCGATGCCAGCTTCCGTCCGCCGCTGCTCGATCCCGACCTGCTCGCGGTCTGGCTCGCCTTCTGGAGCTTGACCCGCAGCGATCCCGAGATCCATGCGATCCACGCCAAGGTCTATGGCGAGTATCGCCGCATCCTCGAGCGGATGATGGCGGCGCTCGGCGGCGAGATCGGCGTTGCGATCGAGGCGAAGCCCGCGGCGCTCGCCTTCACGGCCCTCCTCGACGGGCTTTGGCTCGAGCATTGCCTCGATCCGAAGACTTTCAGCGCGAAGGAAGCCGCCGCCATCGCCCATCGCTGGATCGACGGGTTGAAGCGCGGACTCCTCTAGCCGAGACGCTGAAACCGACGAATGAGTCCGTAGGTCGCCAAGGTCGCTACGAGTTCCAGCACCATGGCGTCGCGGAAGCTGTCGATCGCGGCGGCGCCGTGCAAGGTCGCGACGCCGCTATCGGTGGGATGGGCAAAGAGCGCGAGACCGAGGCAGGCGACGCCGAAGGCGTTGCCGAGCTGCTGCAGGGTGCTGATGGCGCCGCCCGCCATGCCGGCATAGGTCTCCGGCAGAACGCTCAGCACGGCGTTCAGGAGCGGGGTCATCAGGAGGCCCTGGCCGAGGCCGACCAGCAGCAGCGCCGGCATCAGCGGCCAGACCGCGAAGGCGCCCGCGGGTTCCGCCTGGAGCCCGAGCAGAGTGAAGGCGATGGCGTAGAGCAGCGCGCTCCAGCGCAGCACCGCGATCCCGTGGCGGCGCAACAGCAGCGGCGCGCCGAATGAGGCCGCGGAATAGACCGCCGCCATCGGCGTGAAGACGAGACCGGCGGCGAGCGCGCTCATGCCGCCGCCGAATTGCAGCAGGACGCCGAGCGCGAGATAGAAAGCGTTCGCGGTCGAGAAGAAGGCGAGCACCATGAGCGCGCCGGTGCGGAAGGCCGGGATCCGCAGCAGCCGGAGGGAGAGGAGCGGCATATGCCCGCGCTCCTCGAACTTGATCTCGTGCCATGCAAAGCCGGCAAGGAGCGGGATCGCCAGCAACGCCAACCAACCGAATTGGCGCAGCGAGACCAGGGCGCCGAGCAGGCAGCCGAGGCCAAGGGTGAGAAGCACGATGCCGATCGGATCCAATCGCGCATCGGCCGGCGACTTCGATTCATCGAGATAGCGCCAGCCGATTGCGATCGCCGCGAGGCAGATCGGCAGGTTGACCCAGAAGACGAGGCGCCAGCCGAGGCCGAGCACGTCGCCGGCAATCAGCGCACCGCCGATCAGCTCGCCCAAGGCCGCGGCGAGGCCGAGCGTGAGGCCCATGGCGCCGAAGGCGCGGCGGCGATCGTCGCCCTCGAAGCCGGTGCGGATCGCGGCATAGACCTGGGGCGGGATGAGCGCCGCGGTCGCGCCCTGCAGCACGCGGGCCGCGACCAGCAGCGGCGCGCTCGGTGCGAGACCGCAGAGGATCGAGGCGAAGGTGAAGGCGGCCATGCCGATCAGGAACACGCGCTTCCGCCCGTGTATGTCGCCGAGCCGGCCGCCGGTCACCAGCAGCACGCCATAGGCCATGCCGTAGCCGGCGATCACCAGCTCGACCGCTGCCGAACCCGCGCCGAAATCCCGCGCGATGCTCGGCAGCGCCACTTGAACGATCATCGCGTCGAGCACCGTCATGAAGGAACCGGCGAGCAGCACGGCGAGCCCGAACCAGCGCCGGCGCGGCGCGGTTTCGACAGCGACGACGGCGACGGTCGGCGATTGGGCGAGTGCCATGCGGTACTCCTGATGCGGATAATCCCGGCTGGACGGGCGGCGCGATCAGGCGCATTTTGGCGTCGCATGATCCTGGTACCAGATTGGAATTTATCCTGTTAGTAAAACCACCATGCCGCAGCCGCATCTCGCCCGCACGCACCGCGAACTGAGCGACTTCCTGAAGAGCCGCCGGGCACGGCTCTCGCCCGAGGATGTCGGACTGCCGAACGGCACGCGGCGCCGCGCACCGGGGCTCCGCCGCGAGGAGGTCGCGTCCTTGGCCGGCGTCGGCCTCACCTGGTACACTTGGTTCGAGCAGGGCCGTGATATCCGCGTCTCGCCCGACTTCCTGGAGAACGTCTCCCGTGCGCTGCGCTTGAACGGCGCCGAGCGACAGCATCTCTACGTCCTGATCGGCCGCGACACCGCGCCGGCCCCGACCCCGACCCGCAAGATCTCGCCCGCCCTGCAGCGCGTGCTGGACGACTTCGCCCGCTTCCCCGCCTATATCCGCACCGCACGCTTGGATCCGATCGCCTGGAACAAGCATGCGGACAAGCTGTTCGGCTTTGCGCGCCGGCAGCCGGCCGAGCGGAACTTCCTGCGCCTCGTCTTCCTCGATGCCGAGTTTCGCGACCGGATGCCGAACTGGTCGGCCGACGCGCCGGCGGTGGTGGCGAAGTTCCGCGCCGACTATGCGAAGTCCCGCGGCGACCCGGCGATGGGGGCCCTGGCGCAGGAGATGGAGCAGCGGTCCCAGGAGTTCCGGCAGCTCTGGCGGCGGCACGACGTCATGGCCAGCGGCGAAGGCATCAAGACCATCCATGTCAAAGGCAAAGGCAACATGCTGTTCGAACACACCAGCTTCGCCGTCAACGGCGAGCCCGATCTCAATCTCCTGGTCTATGCACCGCTCGGATCATCCGTCGCCAGGAGCAGGTGACGCAGCATGACCATCGTCGCGGTCGGCATCGATGCCGACGACACGCTCTGGCACAACGAGTCGCTCTTTCACCTGACCCAGCAGCAGTTCTTCTCGCTGCTCGAGGAGTACGGCGAGCCTGACCACATGGCGGCGCGGCTGGTCGAGGTCGAGCGCAGGAACCTCCGGCTCTACGGCTACGGCGTCAAGGGCTTCACGCTCTCCATGATCGAGACCGCCATCGATCTCACGCGCGGCGCCGTGCCGGCGAAGACCATCGAGCGCATCCTGGAGCTGGGGCGCTCGTTGCTCGACTACCCGATCGAGCCCCTGGACGGCGTCGCCGAGACGCTGCCGGCATTGAAGGGCAAGTACCGGCTGATCGTGATCACCAAGGGCGACCTCCTCAATCAGGAGCAGAAGCTGGCGCGCTCCGGCCTCGGCGATCATTTCGACGCGATCGAGATCGTCAGCGAGAAGGATGCCGAGACCTATCGCCGGATCGCGCGGCGGCATTCCATTGCGCCGGAGAATACGGTGATGATCGGGAATTCGCTGAAGTCCGACGTGCTGCCGGCGCTGGAGGCGGGGCTCTGGGGTATCCATATCCCCTACCCCATCACCTGGGCGCACGAACGCGCCGAGCCGCCGGCCGACGAGCCGCGCTACGCCAGGCTCGAGACCATGCGGGAGGTGCCGGGCTGGCTGGCGGCGCATGCCTGAAATCCGTCGCGCTGAGATCCGCCGCGCCGGGCCGGCGGACGCCGCGGCGATCGCGGCGCTCACTCGCGCCGCCTATGAGAAATGGGTCCCGGTGATCGGCCGCGCGCCGAAGCCGATGACCGC
>DATKNM010000492.1:0-3446 GCA_035541335.1 Binatia bacterium | reverse complement strand
ACCGAAGGCGCCGCTGGCGGTCACGATGAAGGTGCCGATGCCGATCACGGTGCCGACCACGCCCGATCCGAAGTTGCCGGCGCTCGCCAGGACCTTCGCGATCGCCTCCGCGCCGGAAGGGCCGATCAACCCGCCGAACTGTGCAAGCACCGCCGACTGCGCGGCCTCGGCACCGAACGCCAGGCCGCCGATCGCGATCACGATCAGCAGCACCGGTGCCAGCGAGAAGATCGCATAAAACGCGATCGCGGCGCCCATGCTGAGACAGCGGTCGTCCCACCAGCCCATCGCCGCCTGGCGCAGGACCGAGGTGCCCCGCCAGCGCGTGACGCCGCGCAACGCCTGCGCCCAGTCTTGCGTGGAGTTGAGATTGCGCTGCATCCGACGCTCCAGGAGCCACCAGGACTCAATGGGCGATCGGAACGTTCGTTCCGGAGGCGGGCGTTCCCCGCCTCCGCGCTACATGTTCGGATAGTTCGGGCCGCCGCCGCCTTCGGGATTGACCCAGACGATGTTCTGCGTCGGATCCTTGATGTCGCAGGTCTTGCAGTGGACGCAGTTCTGCGCATTGATCTGCAGCCGCGGATTGGCGCCGTCGCTCTCGCGCACGATCTCGTAGACGCCCGCCGGGCAATAGCGCTGCTCCGGCGCGTCATAGACCGCGAGGTTGACGGCGATCGGCACCTTCGGGTCCTTCAGCGTCAGATGGACCGGCTGGTTCTCCTCGTGGTTGGTGTTGGAGAGGAAGACCGAGGAGAGTCGGTCGAAGGAGAGCTTGCCGTCCGGCTTCGGGTAATCGATGCGCTTGCACTGCGCCGCCGGCTTCGTCTTCTGCGCATCGGTCTTGTGCGCATGGAGCGTCCAGGGCGCTTTGCCGCCGAACAGCTTTTGGTCCATGCCGGCCATCAGCGTACCGACGATCAAGCCGCGGTTCATCCAGGGCTTGAAGTTGCGGGCCCGCCAGAGCTCGTCGTGTAGCCACGATGACTCGAAGGCTTGCGGATAGGCGGTGAGCGCGTCGTGGGCGCGGCCCTCGCCCAGGGCGGCGAAGGCGGCCTCGGCGGCGAGCATGCCGGTCTTGATCGCGGCATGGCTGCCCTTGATCTTCGGCACGTTCAGGAATCCGGCATCGTCGCCGATCAGGGCGCCGCCGGGGAAGACCAGCTTCGGCAGCGCCTGCACGCCGCCGGTGACGATCGCCCGCGCGCCATAGGCGACGCGGCGGCCGCCCTCCAGGAACTGCGCCACCTGCGGGTGATGCTTGTAGCGCTGGAACTCCTCGAAGGGGTTGAGGAACGGGTTCGCATAGCCGAGGCCGACCACGTAGCCGACGGCGACCTGGTTGTTCTCGGCGTGATAGAGGAAGGATCCGCCATAGACGTCGTTGGAGACCGGCCAGCCCGCGGTGTGCATCACGAGGCCGGGCTTGTGCTTCGCCGGGTCGATGTCCCAGAGCTCCTTGATGCCGATTGAATAGCTCTGCGGATCCCGGCCTTCGGCGAGATTGAAATGCGCGATCAGCCGCTTGCCGAGATGGCCGCGGCAACCCTCGGCGAACAGGGTGTACTTGCCGGTCAGCGCCATGCCGGGCTGGAAGTCGGGCTTCTCGCTGCCGTCCTTGGCCCGGCCCTTGTCGTCGGTGACGACGCCGAGCACGGTCTGCTTCGCCTCGTCATAGAGGATGTCGGCCGCGGCGAAGCCCGGGAAGATCTCGACGCCCAGGGCCTCGGCCTGCTGCGCCAGCCAGCGCGCGACATTTCCCAGGCTGACGATGTAGTTGCCGTGATTGTGCAGCACCTTCGGCAGGAAGAAGTTGGGGAGTCGGAGCGAGGCCTGCTCGCTGGTGAGGAACAGGAACCGGTCCTCGGTCACCGGCTGATTCAGGGGCGCGCCCATCTCCTTCCAGTCCGGAAAGAGCTCGGTGATGGCGCGGGGATCCATGACGGCGCCGGAAAGGATATGAGCGCCGACCTCGGAGCCCTTCTCCAGCACGACGACGCTGACCTCGCGGCCGGCCTCGGCGGCGAGCTGCTTCAGCCGGATCGCGGCGCTGAGCCCGGCGGGCCCGCCTCCGACGATCACCACGTCGTATTCCATCACCTCGCGATCCATGCACCCCTCCCCAGGGCCCGATACTCTGCGTCGCCTTCTCTTCGGCGGCTGCTTACACCGTTCCGGTCCTTCTTGGCAAAGCGCACTACTTGGCAAAGTGTACTGCGGCTCGGTTGTCCGCCGCCGACACCCGATGCTAGCTTTCACCGATGGCCGCCGAACTCTCCTCCGCCGACGCCTTGACCTTGCTCAAGCTCTATATCGATTGGGGCGCGGACGAGGCTATTGAACCGACGCCGCAAAGCCGCCTCGGCGCGACGGCGGAGCCGGCCGCGCAAGCCAGGCTTGCACCACCGGCCGCCCCGGCGCCCGCCTCCAATCCGGGCTTGGCCGAGCGACCGGCGCCGGCGCGACCCGCCGGTCCGAGGCTCGATCCCCGCAAGCTCGGCGCCATGGACCAGACCGCGATCGAAAGCGCGCGGGATTCCGCCCGCAGCGCCGCGACGCTGGAGGATTTGAAGGCGGCGCTCGCCCGCTATGACGGAATCTCGCTCCGGAAGACCGCGACCAACCTCGTTTTCGCCGACGGCAATCCGAAAGCCGAGGTCATGCTGGTCGGGGAGGCGCCCGGCGCCGACGAGGACCGCCAGGGCCTGCCCTTTGTCGGCGTCTCCGGACAGCTGCTCGACCGGATGATGGCGGCGATCGGACTCGACCGGACCACATTCTATATAACGAACGTCTGCTTCTGGCGGCCGCCGGGCAACCGCAAGCCGACCGAGGCGGAATTGGCGGCCCAGCAGCCCTTCGTGATCCGGCATATCGAGCTGGTCCGGCCGAAGCTGCTGATCCTGGTCGGCGGCTCCTCGGCCCAGATGCTGCTCGGCACCAACGAGGGCATCACCCGCCTCCGGGGCCGCTGGTTCGACTACCAGTCCGAGGGCTTGGCCGCGCCGATCCCGACCCTGCCGGTCTTCCATCCGGCCTATCTCTTGCGCCAGCCCGAGCTGAAACGGGAGGCTTGGCGCGATCTCCTCAAGGTCAAAGGCCGGCTCGCCGCACTGGCGAACAGCTGATCCTCCGCCTTCCCCCCGGGCGGAAAAAGCCGGCGAATCCCCTTCCGCAATTAACCAAGCTTCGTGGCCTAATCAGTCATGGTTAACAAATTTCTTGTGGATAAAAGGCCCGAATAAAGACGGAGAGAATCAACATATAGCGGGTCTTAGGGAACCCGGCACCATATCTATTGATTAGACACGTCAAATTTTCTGGACATGCGATACTTCATCGACTAAAGCGGAAACCCAGTCGGAAACCAATCGTTAAGAACACCACAGACCCCCGGATGGGCCGGGGGCGACATTCAAGGGGGCGATACCTTGAATCTGGACCGT
>DATKNM010000491.1:0-2211 GCA_035541335.1 Binatia bacterium | reverse complement strand
CGTGCCGGTCTGCCCGCATTTCCTGATGGAGCTGCATGTCTCGCTCTGCGCCGCGGTGCCGAACGCGCGCTGGGTCGAGTACATTCCGCAATTGGATTCCCTCACCACGGCGCCGATGCGGATCGAGGACGGGCACGCGATCCCCTCGGACGAGCCCGGCCTCGGTATCGCCTGGGACTTCGCGGCGATCGGCAAGCAGGCGGTCGAAGGCTCGGCCTTCACCATCGGATAAGGAGGCGGCGATGCAGCGCTACGGCATGATGGTCGGCCTCGATCCCACCCAGGCGGCGGAATACCGGCGGCTGCACGCCGCGGTCTGGCCCGACGTCCTGAAGATGATCGCCGCCTGCCATATCAAGAATTACTCGATCTTCCTGCGCGAGCCGGAAAACCTGATGTTCTCCTACTTCGAATATCACGGCAGCGATTTCGCCGCCGACATGAAGCGCATGGCCGCCGACCCGGTCACCCGGGACTGGTGGAAGCTCTGCAGCCCGATGCAGCGCCCGCTGGAGACTCGCGCCGAAGGCGAATGGTGGGCGTCGATGGTCGAGGTGTTCCACGTGGATTGAGCGGCGGGACTCTATCCGCGCGCGTCGTTGTCCCACCCGAACACGATCATCAGGCATCCGGTCTCGGTCCGCGTGTTGTGGAACGAGCCCGGTTTGAAGCTGACGAAGTCGCCGGTGTTCAGCACGCGGCCGTCGCTCTCGATCGCGGTGCCCTCGAGCACCAGGAACTCCTCATAGCCGGGATGGGCGTGCGGCTTGGTGACGGCGCCCGGCAGCATCTGGAAGTAATAGCTGCCGCGCATGGTCTTCGCGTCATAGGTGATCGGCAGCCAGCGGAGCAGCGCCTCGTATTCCGGCCCGTCGAGCGGGTAGGTCACCAGTTTGTCGCGATCGAGATTGGTGACGGTCGGGATGTCGACGGGACGTGGCATGACGCGATCTTAGCTCGCTTCCAGCCGTGCCGGGAAGCCTGGTGCGCGCAATTCCTCCCCGACGGAATCCTCCAGCAGCTTCACGATCATCGACGACCATGCGCCACCGCCGTATTTGGCGCGGCCTTCGATGAAGGTCTGCTCCATCAGGCCGGCGAGCTTCAGCGGCACGCCGAAGCGGCGGCCCATGTCCATGGCGAAGCCCGCGTCCTTGCAGGCGAGGTCCATGGTGAAGCCGATGTCGTAGGAGCCGTTCAGGATCACCTGGCTCTCGGTCTCGTGCACGAAGCTGTTGCCGGAGCTGGCCTTGATCGCGCGAAACGCCGTGGCGAGATCGACGCCGCCCTGTTTGCAGAGCATCAGCGCCTCTCCTGCCGCGATCAGGTGGATGAAGGCCAGCATGTTGGTGACGACCTTGGTGACCGAGGCCTGGGCGTGGCCGCCGAGATGGATGACCTCGCCGCCCATGGCCTCGAGCGCCGGCCGATGGCGCTCGAACAAGGCTTTGTCGCCGCCGACCAGCACGGTGATCTCGCCGGCCTCGGCGCGATGGACGCCGCCGGTCACAGGGCAGGCGAGGACCTCAACCTTGCGCGCCGCGAGCTTGGGCGAGAGCCGCGCGAGGGTCGGCTCATCGACCGTGCTCATCTCGATCCAGGTGGCGCCCGGCTTGAACCCGTCGAGCGCCGCCTCGATCACGGCTTCGCTGGCCTTGGGCGAGGGGAGGCAGGTGATGAGGCCGTCGGCATCCTTCGCCGCTTCCGCGGGCGTGGCAGCCCAGGTCGCGCCGAGCTTCAGCAGCGGCTCCGCCGCCTTGCGATCGAGGTCGTTGACCGCGACGGTGAAGCCGCCCTTGACCAGGCTGGCCGCGAGATAGCGGCCGAGATGGCCGAGCCCGATGAAGCCATAACGCATGCTCGTCTCCTCACGACCCGCCGGCGAAGCGGTTCTCCGCCGAGTAGTTGACCGGCGTCGTCTGCACCTCGAGGTGCAGCTTGTCGCCGGTATAGGGATGTGCCTTCGCCACCGCTTCGTTCAATTCGACGCCGAGGCCCGGCGTATCGGGGACGATCACATAGCCTTCCTCCCAGCGGATCGGCGTCTTCAGGATCTCGGCGTGGAAGCCACCCCAGGTCTGGATGCTCTCCAGGATGAGGAAGTTCGGCAGCGTCGCCGCGAGCTGGATGTTCGCCGCACCCTCGATCGGCCCGGCATAGAGATGCGGTGCCATCTGCGCGTAATGGGTCTCCGCCATGGCCGCGATCTTC
>DATKNM010000490.1:0-8513 GCA_035541335.1 Binatia bacterium | reverse complement strand
CAGAGCGGTGTCGAACGGCTTTGCGACATCGAGGAATCGCGCCGGCCCGTTCGCCAGCTGCGCGATGATCGCGCGCCGCGTCGGGTGCGAGAGGGCGGTCAGAACGTCGGTCAGTTGATCCATGTTATAATTACACCATATGGTGTAATATAGCGCAAGCCCTGTTCGAGCCCAGAGGGAACCGAGCCCATCGGGCTACCTCTCCGATGGCGGACTATGCCGGACCAGGCACTTCCCACGCCGCCTGCGCGCGCACGTCGGAGGGTGCTGCGCGATAATGGCGACGGAACACGCGGTTGAAATAGGAGACGTCGCCGAAGCCGCAGTCATAGGCGACGGCGCTGATCTTCTCGCCCGAGCGGCGCGGATCGACCAGGCGGCGGTGCGCCCGCTGCAGCCGCCGCTCGAGGACGTATTCGGTGAACGTCGTGCCCTCGGCCTCGAACAGCCGCTGCACGAAGCGCGGCGTGCAACGGTGACGCTCGGCGAGCGCGGTGACGGTGAGATCGGGCTGATCGAGATTCTCGGCGATGTCCTGCTTGATCAGATGCAGCCGCGCGGCGCGCATCCCGCCGCCCTGCGCCGCCTCGCCCGCATCCCGGGTCGCGCCCATCATGACCGACATCAGGTCATAGATGTGGTTGACCATGAGATGCTGCATGTCGGGACAGGCCGAGGTCCGATCGTCCCAGGCGAGAGAGACATAGTTCATCAGGAACTTCAGGACCTGGCTGTCGCGCGGGATTCGCCGCATGTAGCAATCGTCGGGATCGCGCAGCAGCGGCTCGAGCCGCGCCTTCGGGAAACGCAGCGCAAGGACGCTGCCCGGCGGCTGGTGCGTGAAGCTGGAGGGATCCGCGGCCGACACGAAGACGGCCTCGCCGTCGCCGAGCACCAACTGCCGGTCCCGCTGTTCGACCAGGTGCGGGCCTTCCAGGTTGACGAGCAGGATCGCGTCGAGGGCGTTGTCGTCGACGTCCTTGCGCGAGCGCCGGTTGCGCGAGCCGTGGATCGCGCCGACGCCGACCAGCATGCCCGGCAGCATGTTCAAGGTGACATCGACGTTGAACGGAATGTCGGGGAGCGGATCGACCTGATAACTGAAGCCGAGGCGCGCCAAGCATTCGCGCAGCACCGTCGGCCGCTGCGGCACCGGCCAGTCGTCCAGCGCGAAGCGCACCGGTCCCGCCGGCATCGGCGGCAGCGGCTCCTTGCTCAGCAGCAGCTCGGGTTTGAGCAGCGGAAATCTGGTCTTGTCGTGCATGCCTCGATCCCCTGCCCCTATCTTGGAGATGCCTTGGCTCCGACGTCTCAACCCAGACGCGGCGGCACCATAGGAGATCATCCGTGGCCTGCAAGTGATCGGCGTCACGCCCACGCGCAATTCAAGAGACGGCCAATAAAATCAAGGCTCCTGGACCCATCAGTCGGGCTGCGTCACCCTCCGTCGAAGCCGCCGTCGCGCACGTCCAGACCTTTGTCGTCCCAGTCCAAGACCGGGAATCGAGCGCTCGGTTAGTCACTCGACCCCACGCATCACGGAATGCGTGACGCGTGCGAGTGCTCGAAGAAACCAGGAACTGGGAAATTGTGGGCTGGCGCGGGAACGCATTCCGTCCCCTGCGCGTCCTCGGGAGAAGGATCAAGAATGTCGACCATGTCTGAGAGCGGAAGACCGGACAAACCGCCCGCCGATGCCAGCTCTGGCGGAGGCGAGACCTTGGCCGGGATCGGGATCTTTCGCGACCTCGCGCCGGAGTCGGTGACGGAACTGTCACGGCGCTGCACCTGGCACAGGTATACCGCCGGGCAGCTCATCTTGGCGCGGCACGACAACAGGCGCGACGCCTTCTTCATCGTCCACGGACGCGCCTGCTCCGTGCACAATTCCGCATCCGGTCGCGAAGTGCGCTTTTGCGACCTGGTCGCCGGCGACATCTTCGGTGATTTTGCAGCGATCGACGGCGAGCCGCGCTCGGCGGATATCGTGTCGGCGAGCGACACGCTCATCGCCGGCATGTCTGCGGAGGTGTTCCGGGAAATGCTGCACGACCACAAGTCGGTCGGCCCGGCGATCCTGCGCCGCCTGACCCGGATGGCCCGCGCGCAGACCCAGCGCCTGCTCGAGCTCACCACTCTCCCGGTTCGGACGAGAGTCTATGCCGAGCTGTTGCGCATGGCGCAGACCGGTACCCGCGGTCCGACGCGAATGAGCGCGGTCATCGCGCCGGCCCCGACCCACGCCGAGATTGCCAGCCGCATCAGCACCCACCGGGAGGCCGTGTCGCGCGAGCTCAGCAGGCTGGCGCGGGCGAAAGTGGTCGAGCGGCGCGGCAGCAAGCTGGTCATCCACGACATGGCGACACTCGTGCGCCTCGTCGAAAAGGCGACGGCAGAGCCGTGCGAGGAATGTGCACCCGAAGACCTCGCCCCCTCCGACCGAGACGGCCGGGATCGATCCAGGTGGTCCGATGACTTCCGTTGGTACAACCACCGGGACGCCCGCTGCCAAAGCCTGTCGGCGGCGAGCCTGTAGCTGCTCGGCGACGTGCATTGTCGGTGAAGATTTCGGCGATTGATGGAATAATTGCAATGTTCTGGGAGTCATCTCGACGCGGCGCTGTCCGTGGCGCCGCCTGGAGGGACCGCATGCTGGAACAGCTGCTGAGCGACGGCTGGCATTATCACGAGACCGAGAGCGCGCGCCTGGCGGGCGAGCTCGAAGCGGCGGCGGATGAGACCGTGCCGCCGAGCCTGCTGGCGCCGTTCGTCAATCTTGCCACCCATACGATCGGGGACCACCTCGGCGATTGGCCGCGGGCGCTTGCCCTCGGACGGCGCATTCTGCGCGACCGGCCGCCGCACGCCGATACGGCAAGGGCATGGGAACGGCTCTATCCGGCCGCCATCCTGGCGTCGGACTCGGTTGCCGCCGTCGAATTGGAGCTCGCCGCGATCAAGACGGCACCGAACCCGCTCGCCGCCATCCTCGCGATGCGCTTCGGCCTGGCCGACGCTTTGGCCGGCGTAGGGCGCATCGGCGAGGCGGGCGGGATCTACCGTCATAGTTTGCAGTTGGCTGCGGAGGTCGGGCCGGCACCGGATCTCGACCGCAGCCTCGCGATCGCCAGCAACAATCTCGCCTGGTGCCTGCACGATCTGCCGTCCAGGACCGCTGACGACGCGGCCCTGATGGAACTTGCCGCCGAGGCCAGCCTCCAGGCCTGGCGGCGCTGCGGCGATTGGATCAACGAGGAGCTTGCGCTCTATCTGAAGGCGAGCGCCGCCCATGCCACGGGCAATGAAACCGCGGCACTGGCTCTGGCCACCGCCGGCCTCGACGTGATTGCAGCAAACGGCCGGCGTCCGCTGGACACCGCGCGATTCCATCTGCTGCGGGCGAAGTCCTTTGCTGCCTTGGGCGAGTCCGACAGACACAACGGCGCGCTGGAAGAGGCCGACCGTGCGGCGGAGACCATCCCTTCGGAGAAGCTGCGACAGGTGTTCGCTGCCGAACGTGCCAAAGCGCAGGGCGGCTGAGCCAAACGCGCTGACCTCGCCTAGCTCTTGCACGCCTCCACCGGCGCCGTGCTTCCGACGGGCGTGCTGCCGTCCGGCGCGACCTTGCCGCCGGCGGCCGTGGTTGCGAGCCGGCCCATGTAATGCGTCCAGCCCTTGGTGTGACCTTCCTGCTCCTTGGCATTGGGAAGGCCGCTATGGGTCATGCGCATCAGCGTGCCGCCGTCCTGCTCGATGAGGTCGATCTCGACCAGGCCCGAGCCCGGCGGCACGTCGGCATCGCCCTCCCAGCCGAAGCTGTAGGCGAGGCGGTGCACCGGCACGACCTCTCGGAAGGCGCCGCGGGCATTGCGCCGGCCGTTGACGCCCTTCAGCAGATAGAGACCGCCCGGCTGCGGCTCCACCTCGGCATCGGTGCCCATCCAGCGGAGGATCTTCTCCGGATCGGTCAGGAAGGCGAAGACCGTCGCCTGGGGTGCCGCGATGTGCGTCTCGCGCCGGACCACGAATGACTGTGCCGTTGAGGATTCTGGCATCGGTCGCCTCCTTGAAGCGGATCGCCCCTTATGAAAGCATGGGAACGGCCGAGGGCAAGCCTATCGAAAACGATTGGTGACAGCCCCTGACAATACAATCTCCGAAATCATGAATCTCCCCTCCTCCCTTTCCTGGCTGGTCGATGCGGCGAGCACTGTGCCGGGCGCCGACCGATTCCTGGCGGAACTCGGCGCGCGGCTGGTCGCCGATGGCGTACCGCTGGCGGGGGGCGCCCTCACCCTCTCTGTTCCGGACCCGATCATCGCCCGCCGCACCTGGCTGTGGCGATCGGATACTGGCGCGGTGATCGAGGGGCTCGGCTTCGCGAGCGCACCTGGTCTTACCCTCGGCGGCTCCGGCGATGCCGGCCGGGCCTGGCTTGCTGCCCTCGCGCCGGGGACGATGCAGGAGGACGCCGCCGGACCCGATGGCGCGCTGCTGGGCTGGATCGGCGCCCGGGCCTTCACCGCGGCCGAAGCTGAACAAGTGCGCGAGGCCGCGCGGTTTGCGGCGGCGCCGCTCGCGGCCCTGGCGGCGCGAGCGACCTTGCGCGCGGCGCTGGACGCCTATCTCGGCCGGCGCAGCGCCGCTCGGGTGCTGGCCGGGCCGCTCCGGCGCAACATCGGCGAGACCATCCGCGCTGCTCTGCTCTATGCCGATCTCCGCGGCTTCACCACGCTCTCCGAGACGGCGGCGCCGGCCGAGGTGATCGCGGCGCTCGACGGCTGGTTCGACCGGGTCGCCGGCGCCGTCCATGCCTTCGGCGGCGAAGTCTTGAAGTTCATCGGTGACGGCGTGCTGGCGATCTTCCCGGTCGGCGAGGAATCGCCGCGCCGCGCCTGCGAGTCGGCGCTGCACGCGGTCGCCGCCGTCCGCGCCGGCATGGCGCATCTCGATGCGGCCCGGGCGCAGCAGGGGAAGCCTCCGTTGCCCTTCGGCATGGCACTCCATCTCGGCGAGATTCTCTGGGGCAATATCGGCGCCGCCGACCGGCTCGACTTCACGGCGATCGGCCCGGCGGTCAACCTGGTCAGCCGCCTCGAGGGCCTCTGCCGGCCGCTCGACCGTGGAGTGCTGGTTTCGGGGGCCGTCGCCGCCGAGACCGAACTGCCGCTGGTTCCGCTCGGGACCCATGTGTTGCGCGGCATCGCCGTGCCGTGCTCGGTCTTCACCCTGCCGGATGGTTGAACCGATCTTGCCGCAGCTTAAATAGACAGCGGGCGTCACCAAAGGATTGAGGAGACGGTGGATGGACGTGGGCTTTATCGGGCTCGGCAGCATGGGCATCGCCATGGCGCGCAATATCGCCAAGGCCGGGCACAAGGTGCATGCCTGGAACCGCTCTCCGGTCGATCCCAGCGAAGCCACGGGGCTCGAAATCCTGAAGACGCCACGTGAGGCGCTGCAGGCCGACGCCGTCCTCACCATGCTCTCCGACGACGCGGCGATCCGCGAGGTGCTGCTGGCGCCGGACTTGCTGTCGTCCCTGCGCCCGGGATCGGTCCATGCGGTCACCTCGACGATCTCGGTGGATTTCGCGAAGGAGCTCGCCGCAAAGCACCAGGCACTCGGCCGCGCCTATCTCTCGGCGCCCGTGTTCGGCCGGCCCGAGGTGGCGGCAGCGGCGCAGCTCAACGTCGTGATCGGGGGCCCCAAAGCCGCCGCTGACAGATTGGCACCGGTCTTCGGCGCGATCGGCAAGAAGACCTGGTACATGGGCGAGCGCCCCGAGCAGGCCAATGCCGCGAAGATCGCCGGCAACATGATGATCGCCATGGCGATCGAAGCCATGGCCGAGGCGACGGTGCTGACCGAAAGCAACGGTGTGGCACCCAAGGACTTCTTCGAGCTGGTGCTGGAGGCGCTGTTTGGCGGCCGGGTCTATCAGAGTTACAGCGCCAAGATCGTCGCCGGCGACGACACACCCGGCTTCAAGATGTCGCTCGGCCTCAAGGATCTCCGCCTCGCCACCGCCGCCATCGAGAAATCCGGCAAGCGCCTGCCGATGCTGGACACCCTCCGCAACCAGATGACCGAGGCCGTACAGGCGGGGCTCGGCGACAAGGACTGGTCCGGCGTGGCTTCGTTCCTGCGTCGGAGTTGAGCTTCAGCCCGCGACAATCTCGAAGTTCAGGGTCTGGATCTTCGGCGTCGCCTCGCCGGTGAGGATCAGCTCGCCGCACGCGCGGCCACGGGCGCAGATCAACAGGAAACGGGTGTGGAGGGCGTTGATCGGCTCCGGTTCGATGCGTGTCAATGCGCCGAGGCGCGCCGCGATGTCGGCAAGCTCGCGGTCGCGCTCCTCCGCTCCACGGTCGAGCAGCAGGTTGAGCGCCAGCGTGGACGGCGTCTCCTCCACCCTGCCGGCACGATAGATCTTGGCCACCGTCTCCATCGCCTGCGCAATGTGGCGGCTGACCGGCGGCTGCGGGATCGCCCAGAGGCCGGCATCCTTCAGCGCCTGGGCGGCCTCGACATTGGGTTCGTTGGTCGCGGCATAGGTGCGGTTGCCGAAGCTGAAGAGGCCGATCCCGGTCTCCGGCGACAGCAGGAAATGCGAGCCGTAGCCCGGTAGCCCGCCGCGATGATGGATCGTGCGGCCGAGCTCGGGCTCCATGGTATTCACGATGCCGTAGCCGTAGGCGCTGGCGGCGGCGATGGTGCGTCCCTGGTGCTGGCGGAAGCTCGGCGCCCGGGGCGCGCTGTGGGCGAGCACCACCTCGCGGCGCGAGGCGCGGGCGACCGGCCCGCCGTCCTCGCCGTCCCGCGCCGGCCAGGCATCCAGCATGAAGGCGATGAAGCGCGCATATTCGACGGCGTTGGTGGTGATGCCGCCCATGGCGCCGAAGGCTCCGTCCGGCTCCAGACGCTGCGGCGTCCAGCGGTTGTCGAACCAGCGATAGCCCATGGCGAGCTGGGCCGGCGGGATCTCGCCGACCTCGAACGTGCTGCGCGGCATGCCGATCGGCTGCAGGATCTCGCGCCGCACGAAACCGGAATAGGGCTCGCCCGCCGCCGCCTCGATCACTCGGCCCAGCA
The DNA here is from genome assembly GCA_035541335.1 of Binatia bacterium. Lineage (GTDB taxonomy): Bacteria > Pseudomonadota > Alphaproteobacteria > Dongiales > Dongiaceae > Dongia. The sequence goes on along the minus strand of DATKNM010000490.1, from coordinate 1,418 downwards.
GCGCGTATCCGAGATTGGCGTATTCGAAGTCGATCTGCGGGGCGCGGGAGAATTCCAATCCCTCCGCCAGCAGGCGATCGAAATCCGCCGCCGGCATCCCGAGCAGCCGGTCACCCCAAGGATCGTCGGTCACGAGGCCGCCCGTATGGCTGAGGAGATCGCGCACCGTCGGGGGGCGGCTGTCCGCGGTCGGCAGCCTCACCTTGGCAAAGCCGGGGACCAGGCTTGCGACCGGCGCCTCCAGCGTGAGCACACCGCGATCCCTGAGCAGCAGCACCGCGAGCGCCGTCACGACCTTGGTCATTGAGGCGATACGGAAGAAGGTCTCCGGCTGCACCGAGGTCCCCAGCTCCGCCGAAGCGACGCCCAGCCCCTTCACATGGACCAGTTCGCCCTTCTGCACCACGCCATAGACCAGCCCGGGGATGTTCTCGGCCTTGCGGTAGCGCTCGTAGATCGCATCGAGGGTGGGAAACATGGTGGTCATGGAATGCCCTCAGCTGCCGCGGGACCGGATCGGCAGGTTGAGCATCCATTGCACCCCGAAGCGATCCGTGAGCTTGCCGTAATAGTCGCCCCAAGGCTGCATGCCAAGCGGCGTCGTGACCCTGCCGCCGGCGCCGAGGGCGGCGAACAACCGGTCGATGCCCTCGCGGTCGTCCATCGTGAGGAAATGCGCCGAGCCCCGCATGGGCTCGGCGTCGTGGTTGTCGGAGGCGTAGAACAGCACGCCCGGCCCCTCGAAGCGGGAATGCATGACCTTGCCCCGCATCGCCTCCACCGCGACCGGCATCCCGCCCTCGCCATGGCGCACCATCAGCGTCACCTTGCCGAGGCCGCAGGCGGTATAGAAGGCGAGCGCCGGCTCGCAGTTCGTCGTGAAGAAGAGATAGTTGGCGAGTTGCACGCTTTCCTCTCAGGCCGCGGTGAGCGCTGCGGCGCGGCGCTGGGATGGGAATGGCGGGAAGGCGAGCGCGATCGCCGCGGCGCCGAATCCCATGGCCGAGGAGGCGACGTAAAGCCAGCCATAGCTTCCGAAAGTGTCGAATATCCAGCCGCCGGCCGCAGGCCCCAGCGACATGCCGAGCGAGGAGACCATGGCGGCCGCACCAAACACCGTCCCCATGATCCGGATGCCGAAATACTCGCGGGCGATGACCGCATAGAGGGGCATCACGCCGCCATAGGCGAAGCCGAACACAGCCGCGACCGAATAGAAGCCTTCGCTGTTGCGCACAAAGAAGTAAGCGCCGGCGCCGACGGCTTGGACCAGCAGACCCATCACCAGCACCCGCTTGGCACCGAACCTGTCGCCGGCCAGGCCCAGCAGAATCCGCCCGAGCAGCCCGCCGAAGCCCTCGATGCTGTAGATGCCGACTGCCGTCATCACCGAGAGGCCGCAGAGCTCAGCATAGGAG
>DATKNM010000489.1:0-6720 GCA_035541335.1 Binatia bacterium | reverse complement strand
GAGGGTGATGAGGGAATTGGTCGCGAGGTCGGCCAGTGCCGGATGGTTGCGGAGCTTCGGCTGGACCATCAGGCTGCGGGTGCCGTAGCGGCGGATGAGCGCGCTCACGACCTCGCCCAGCATGCGCAGCTTGCCGTCGCCGTCCACATAGCGGAACGCAGCCTTCCGCCGGTAGTGGCAAACACCCCGCGCGCCTCGACCGACCCGCGGCTTCACGAACAGATCCTGGTCGAGATCGAGCAGATTGCCGGTCTGCCAGATCACCTGGCCGTCCTCGATCAGCATCAGTGGCGCCACATGCGGCAGGTTCGCCCGCAGGCACCAGGCGAGAAGCTGCATCTTGTCGCCGAGATTGATCCGCCGCTCGCCCATGGCAGGCTGAAGGCGATGGAGGAGGGCGAGCAGGTCGCCCTTCACTTCCCGGCGCATGAAGTAGTCGTCGATCCGGTCCAGGGCGCCTGGCTTGTAGAGCTCCGCCAGATAGTAGATCGAGGGATCGATCCCCTTGCCGAAGGCGAGGCGGAACTGGTCCGCAAGCTGCTGCCGCACGGGGACACCGAACCGGTCGCGCACCTCGCCGCAAAGGCGCGGGGCGTACCAGATGATCCGGGCGAGGTCGAGCAGCTGGATCCCCAGCCGCCGTGACCAGCGGCGCCAGGCCGGATAACGATCGCGGGAGCGCGCCTCCAACCGGCGGGCCCAGGCCCCGAGCGGGACATCACGATCCGGTATCGATAGCTGAGGTCTATGCGCCGGCGCGCGGTCCGACTCATCCCGAAGGTGGGCATGCGTCGCAGCGCCGGGCGCGCGGAGAACTGCGCCCTTCATCTTGCTCCTATCGGTGCTTGGAACAGCGCCGCGGCGGGCCTGCGGCTCGGGCGATCAGGCCCCAATCAAGCCTGGGCGGGCGCGCCTTCTTCCGCTTTGACGCGCTGCCACAAGGCTTCCAAGCGCTCCAGCGATGTTGGCATCGATACCTGTCCGTCTCCTGACCCGCCCTCGGCCGCAGCAATTGCTTCCATCCGCTTGAACCGCCGCTCGAATTTCCGGTTGGCGCGGCGAAGGGCGCCCTCGGAATCGACGCCGAGGTGGCGCGCCAGATTGGCGCAGGCGAAGAGCAGGTCACCGACTTCCTCGTCCAGCCGGTCGGGTGCCGCTGCACCGTCGAGCTCCGCTTGGAGCTCATCGAGCTCCTCCTTGACCTTGTCGATGACCGGCGCCGCTGCCGGCCAGTCGAAGCCGGTCCGCGCCGCACGGCGCTGCAGCTTCTCGGCGCGGGTGAGGGCGGGGAGGCTGGGGATGACCCCGTCGAGAACGCTCGCCGTGCGACCGCTCTCCGCGGCCTCTGCTGCGCGTTCTTCCGCCTTGCGCTCCTCCCAGGCCCGGGTCTGCGCATCCGCCGTCGCGATGGTCGCGTCGCCGAAGACATGCGGATGGCGCGCGATCATCTTCTCGTTGATCGCCTGCAGCACGTCGAGCATAGAGAACCGGCCCCCCTCCGCCGCCATCTGCGCATAGAACACGACCTGAAACATGAAGTCGCCGAGCTCGCCGGGCAGCGCCTTCATGTCGTCGCGCTCGATCGCATCGGCGACCTCGTAGGCCTCCTCGATGGTGTGGGGAACGATGGTCCGGAAGTCCTGCTCGAGATCCCATGGGCAACCGCCCTTTGGATCGCGTAGCCGCGCCATGATCGCGAGCAGCCGGTCGAAGGCCAGCGCCGCCGGGCTGCATGAAGGTTGGGGAAGATCGGGATTTTCGGCCATGATACGGTCCTCGAAGGGGTTGGTGCCCTTCTAGCCGAATTGGCGCGGCGAAGATATCACGAGGGCTGGACGAGGGGGGACTAGCGTGGCGCCCGCAGGGCCGTGAGGGCGCTGCGGATCGCTTCCACCAGGGAGAACATGTTGTAGGGCTTCTGCAGCCAGCCAAGGGGCTCCGCCGGCGCCGCGCGGCGTCGCATCTCGGGATCCGCATGAGCTGACGCAAAGACGCAGCGGAGGCCGAGCGCGCGGTGAATCTCCAGTGCGGCATCGACGCCGTCCCGTGTGCCGGCCAGACGAATGTCCATCACGATCAGGGTCGGGTGATGCGATGCGGCGAGGGCGATGGCTTCCTCGGCGCTCGCGGCAGTGCCCGCGACGGCAAAGCCGGCGTCGGCCAGCGCCGCCTCGACCTGCATCGCGACGAGAAAGTCGTCCTCGACCACCAGGATGCGGGCGGGCTCGGCCCGACGGTTTCCGTCTTCGACCGGAGCGGGATCGCCGATATCGGATCGCTGCCGGGGTGCCTCGCGACTCATTGAGGAGGCCTACGAAAAATAGAGGCTGCAGCGCGTGGCCGCGCCGCGGGAAACCTCGAACCGGCCACGCAGCTGACGCGCCAGGCCCTGAACCAGCCGCAGCCCCGACAAGTGGGAACGTGCCTGGTCGAGATCGAAACCGGGGCCGTCATCCTCGACATAGAGCAACAGGGATTCGGCCCTCGCGCGAGTCAAGCCGATCCGCACCACACCATCGGTGCGGTCCTTGAGACCGTGCTTGGCGGCATTGGTGGCAAGCTCGTTGAGGATCAGCGCCAGCGGCATGGCAGCGTCGTTCGAGAGCTCGATCGGGTCGGCCCGCCAATCCAGCCGGATCGATTTCGGCAAGGCGTATTGCACGCTCTGACAAACCGCATCCAGGAAATCGCCGGCGCCGAAACGCGTGGCGTTGGTGGTGACGTAGAGCACGCGCTGGGCCGCCGACATCGCGGAGAGGCGGTTGCTGGCCTCGGCCAGGACTTGCTGTGCCTCCTCATTTTCGGTCTGGTGCGCCGCGGTCACCAGCAGCGACTGCAGCATCTGCATGTTGTTCTTGACCCGGTGATTGAGCTCGGCGAGCAGCAGGCGCTGCTGCGTCTCCGCCTGCTTGCGCTCGCTGATATCGACCAGCATGTTGATGGCACCGACCACTTTGCCGCTGCTATCGCGGAGCGGCGTGGGATAGGGGATGAAAGGGACGCGGCTGCCGTCCGGCCGTTCGGCCACCGCTTCGGCATCGCGGATCGGCCGCCCCTCCTTCAGCGCCACGGCCATCGGACACTGGTCGTGCGGCAGCGGGGTACCATCCGGCTGGAACAGCTTCCAGGTGACACACCATTCGTCGCTGCCGATCTCCGGCGTCCGGCCGGCGAGGGCGACTGCCTGCTCGTTGAAATAGGTGATCTTGCCGGCGGCGTCGGTAGTGTAGATCGCGGCCGGGATCGCCGCCATCAGGTCCCGCAGCCGCTGCTCGCTGTCGCGCACCCGCTGGTTGGCGAGCCGGCGCGCGGTGATGTCCCGGGCGATCTTCGACGCACCGACGATACGTCCCGTCGAATCCCGCATCGGCGAGATCGTGAGGGAGATGTCGATCAGCCGGCCGTCCTTGCGGCGGCGCAGTGTCTCGTAATGCTCGATCCGTTCCCCGCTGCGAATCCGCCGCAGGATGCCGGGCTCCTCGTCCAGCCGTTCCGGCGGGATCAGCAAGGTCACCGGCCGGCCGATCGCCTCCTCAGCGGTGTAGCCGAAAAGACGCTCGGCGCCGCGATTCCAGGTCATGATGACGCCATCAAGATCCTTGCTGATGATGGCGTCGTCGGAGGATTCCACGATTGCCGCGAGATGCTGCGCGGCGCGTTCGCTGGCGCGGCGCGTCTCCTCGGCCCGGGAGCGTTCCACGCCGAAGGCAAGCTGCCGACCCAGCGTCAGCCCGATCTCGACTTCGCCCGGGGTGAAGTCATGGGGAGTGTCGTAATAAGCCATGAACTTGCCGACCAGGCGGCCGGCCACCACCAGCGGGATGAACGCGACGGCGCGGATGCCTTCGCCATCGACCGCCGCACGGATCGGCGCGGGCAGGTCGGCGACGGCGACGTCCGCGATGCAGATCGGATCCGGCCGGGCGGCGTCCGGGGACCAGGGAGAATGGCCTTCCACAGCGCGGCGATAGGCATCGGAGAGGGCACGCCACGTCGCAAACCGCATCACGCCAGCGGCGTCCTTGAGGAGGATCGCGGCACGCGGGCAACGCAGGGCCTGCTGGATGGCATCGAGACCCGCATGACAGACTTCGCCCAGCGCGCCTGTGTGCTGAAGCCGTTCGGTGAAATCGTAGAGCGCGGCAAGCTCCGCAGCCCGCTGATTAGGGGCCGCCACAACCTCCGCCGACCCGGTCAGAAGGCCGGCTTTCCTGCTTGCCGCACTCCCGTTCCCCTGGCTTTGCGGCGCGGCGGCAGGCACGGCTGCAAGTCCCTCGACACTCATATCTCCTCCCGAAGGGGAGGGTTGTGATCCCACCCCGAAATGGCGCTCCGGCCGTCTCCATGAAGTCGACCGAAATGCCCGGCGCCCGGCGGCACCCAGTCCCAACGAGAACCCGGCCTGAATGCCGGGAGTTCCTTAGGCTTGGATGGAGTCGTCCGCATATGTCGGGATGCACCCAGAGGCATGCGAACGCGAGAATGACACGACTGCGGTGAGGGCGAGAGCGACGGATCCGCCAAGCAGACCGCTCGAACGACTTACCGGTTATGTCCGAGGAGTATACCTAGACAATCTATTAACATATTAATTTAATGCAATATCCCGTATCATTCATTCGCATAATGTATATTATGGAAAATATGATCTGAACGCCATGGCGGACCAGCCAGGCGCTAGCGGTCGCCGCAGAGCCAGCCGAGCGCCTGCTGCCAGAGCCGGCCGTAGCCCTTCCAGGCCACGAACTCGGGCGGCAGCCAGTGCGGCCCGATGTCGGAGGTCCAGGCCAGGGTTCGGCCTTTGCCGGCGCCGCCGGCGACGAGCAGCGGCCGAGCCCCATAGTCGGACGAAACCGTGGCGAGCAGCGCGACGCCGGGTTTCAGTCTCACCTCGTTGAAGCCCAGCAGCGCTGGCCAGCGGCCGCCGAGCCCTTCCAGGATCGGATGGCGCTTGTCCCGGATCACCGGCGCAAATCCTTCGGGGACCTCGACCCGATCATCATAGGGCGAGATATCCACAGGCAGGATCTCCTCGACGGGCGTGCCGTGATACCGGGCGCTGCCGTTGATGCCCTGGAAGCTGAGATAGCCGCCCATCATCATCAGGCCTCCGCCCGCCTCCACATAAGCCTTCAGCAGGCGCAGCCGGTTGGGTGTCGTCTTGCTGCGGAGCCAGGTGTCGGGGTGCAGCAGCAGCGTGTTGGCGCCGATGTCCGACAGGATCACCGCGTCATAAGCCTGGAGCGCCTTCAGAGACTGCGGAAACGCCTCTTGCGCCTCATGGGCCGGCATGTAGCGGAGCTCGAAGCGGCTGCCCTTCAGGGCCGCCACCAGCGGCTCGGCGCCCAGGTGGAAAGTGACCGAGGAGAACTGGTCGAATCCCTTGTAATGGGTCGCGGCACTGGCCCAGGACTCACCGGCCAGCAGGATCTTGCGCGTCTTCGGCATGGGGACGGACTCCGGAACGGGTTCGGCGGGACCGTCCCGTTGGTATCATCCGCCGATTTCCACCGATAGGCCGTCATAGGCCGGCTCGACGCCCGGCGGGCAGACCGCCCGCACGGCGTCATAGTCGATCTGGTGGTTGAGATGGGTCAGGATCGCATGCCTCGGCTTCACCCGCTCGATCCAGGCGATCGCCTTTTCGAAGTGCGCGTGCGTCACATGGGGCTCGAAGCGCAGGCAATCGACGATCCAGAGGTCGATCCCGGCGAGGATGTCGAACGCGGCCTCGGGGAGCTCGACGACGTCGGTCGAATAGGCCATCGGCCCCACCCGGTAGCCGGTGGTCTTGCTGCCGAAACCGTGCTCCTGCTCGAACGGCGTCACCGCGAGCCCGGCGACCTCGAACGGCCCGGTGACGGACTTCGCCTCCAGGAACGGCCGGTAGAGATGGCCCGAGCCGTCTGTCATCTGGGTGAAGATGTAAGGGAACCGCGCCGTCAGCGTCTTCAACGTGTCCGGTGCGCCATAGGCCGGGATGCGCTGCGCCTGGTCGTAGCTCCGCATGAAGCGAACGTCGTCGATGCCCTGCGTATGGTCGGCATGGTCGTGGGTGTAGAGGATCGCATCCAGCTTCCCGATCCCGGCATCCAGCATCTGGGCACGGAAATCCGGCGAGGTGTCGAGCACGATGTTGGCGCCGTCGTGCTCGACCAGCACCGAGACCCGGCGCCGGCGGTTTTTCGGGTTCGCCGGATTGCAACGGCCCCAGTCGCCGCCGATCAGCGGCACGCCCCCCGACCCGCCGCAGCCGAGCACGGTGACTTTCATGATGCGGCGACGTTCGCCTTCGGGAACAGCCGGCGGAAGTTCTCCGTCGTCCGCGCCGCGAGCTCCTCATAGGAAAGACCGAAGAAGTCCGCGGCGTATTGGGCGGTGTGCCGCACGAAGCCGGGCTCGTTGCGCTTGCCCCGCTGCGGCACCGGCGCGAGGTAAGGCGAGTCCGTCTCCACCAGCAGGCGATCGAGCGGCACGGTCTTGATGACCGCACGCAAAGCCTCGGCGTTCTTGAAGGTGACGATGCCGGAGAGCGAGATGTAGAACCCGATCGCCAGCGCCGCATCGGCCAGCTTCTGGGTCGAGGTGAAGCAATGGATGACGCCGGTCAGCTTGTCGCCGTCTTGTGCGCCCTGCTCCGCTCCCGCCTGCAACTCCGTGATCGTATCGTCGTCGGCGTCGCGGCTGTGGACGATCAGCGGCAGGTGCGACTTCCGCGCC
>DATKNM010000488.1:0-9740 GCA_035541335.1 Binatia bacterium | reverse complement strand
GTGAAGATCGGCGTCACGCCGGCCGGCAAAGTGATGCACTGGGAAGTCACGGCCGACATATCGAAACTCAATGACCCGGCTTACCCGAATGTCCTGCAGCAGGCCGTCAACGCCGTGGGCGATTCCGCCTGCCAGCCGCTGCACTTCCCGCCGGGGAAATACTGGCCGCGGCTGACGATCGTCTTCGACCCCACTAAGCTTTGAGCACATTCTCCTTCAGTTGGAACACAACGCCGCCGGTCGAGGTTGAGGTATTCGCCAATCGCTTCGAATTCTACTGCTTCTACAGTGGGCGTACTGATATCGGGGAGGTCGATCATCTCCCCGGTGAACTTCTGCCTGAGCAGTTGATAGCCCGGTTGCCAACTCAAGACATCAGCTGAGAGGTTGCTTCTTGCCGACAATGCATCATCAGCCTGCCGAAGGCGATCCACTGCGGATCTATGTCGTTCGCCACGGCGAGACCGAGTGGTCTCTCTCCGGCCGGCACACCGGGTGCACGGACATCCCGCTGACCGCGCAGGGCGAGGCCGAGGCGCGGCAGCTTGAGCCTTACCTCCATGGCATCCGGTTTTCCGCCGTGATGACGAGCCCCCTCGGGCGGGCGCGAGGGACCTGCAGGTTGGCCGGCCTGGAAGCGGGGGCGACGATCGACCAGGAGCTCTCCGAATGGGACTATGGCGACTATGAAGGAGAGCGCTCCGTGGACATTCGCAAGACCCGTCCGGACTGGAATATCTTTTGCGACGGTTGCCCCGGCGGCGAATCGCCGGAAGCGATATCCGACCGCGCCGATCGCGTCATCGCCCGGCTTCGGTCGCTGCAGGGAAACGTCGCGTTGTTCTCGCACGGCCATTTCGGCCTCGTTCTGGCCGCGCGATGGATCGGACTCCCCGTGGCCCAGGGGCAACATTTTTCGCTCAGCACGGGGTCGCTGAGCGTCCTCTCCAACGACCCGCGCCATCCGGAAGTGCCCGTCATCGCCTTGTGGAACTTCACGCCGCGTCGGCACTCAAGCCAAGGATAAGGCGAGCCGCCAACAGCGATGAACTTTGCGCGAGCCATCCCTTCCTGACCAACGCGGACTTGGCGAGCGACGCCATTTTCTGTCAGATACGGGTCCACTTCATCGCCTTTACGGAGAATTGAATTGAGCGCCCTCAAAATTCTGCTGGCAGCGGCATTTGTCGTGGCAACTGGCCAGGCCTTCGCGGACGAAGTCCCGGGTTGGGGCAAGTCGGTTGAGGCCAAATGCCTCATGGACCGGGGTGACAGGACCGTTGCGAAGCTCGCTGCCGCCGACGCGAATTGCGGCCCGGTCGGAGATCCCAGCCGGGCATCGAGGGCCTTCGTCCTCGCCAACGCGTTCGGCGACGTGGCCAAGGCCGTCAACTCGGGCGACGCGTCGGGCGCAAAGGACGTCATGAATGTCCTTTGGCAGACTCAGAATCGAAGCCCGATGTTCGCAAGCTGCTGGAAGACCATGGTCAAGGCCTGCGATGCCGCAGACATCGGCCAAACGATCGACGCCGCGCACAAGTAATCCCCGCACAACGCAGCGATCTCCGACCGCGCACTCTCAGGATCGCGGTTGGAGAGTCCGTTGTTGGCCCAGAGCGGACTCTGAGCTGCACCGTGCATAGTTCCACGACCTGGCGGAGCATCGGTTGTTAGGGCGGATGATCCGAATCGATGACTCTAGAATATTAGCGTTTGACAGCAAAAGACGACCGGTCATACGGAAAGACCCCAAGCAACTTGCCGTCGCGCTGATCGACTCGTTCGAAGGGGCAGTCCTGCGGGCGAAAGCTGAGCGCAGTCGCGCGACGTTCGAGAACTTCCAGCGCTGCGTGTTGCCATGCCTCCTTGCGTGATCCCTCGCTAAGTTAATCGACGACTGGTCACTTACCACAGCTTTCTTCACCGGAGCCGCCCTGGTCCGACGGCTCCTGCTTCGGCAAGGTGATTCCAACGCTGCAGGCCGACGGCCATCCGCAGCGAAAGCTCTTTTAAGTCGCATCTTCTTTCAATGGCTTGATGTCTAGCAGCACAAATGGAGAGATTCGATGTCCACGATCACGACTACAGACGGCGTAAACATCTTCTACAAGGATTGGGGATCAGGTCAGCCGATCGTTTTCAGTCACGGTTGGCCGCTGACAGCGGACGACTGGGATGTCCAGATGACGTTCTTCCTTCATCAGGGGTATCGGGTGATCGCCCACGACCGGCGCGGCCACGGCCGGTCCGACCAGCCCAGCGCCGGCAACGACATGGACCACTGGGTTGCCGACCTCGCGGCCCTGACTGAGCACCTCAACCTGCGCGACGCGATCCATATCGGGCACTCGACAGGTGGCGGTGAGGTGGCTCGCTATGTCGCTCGCCACCAGGAGCGCGTCGCGAAGGCGGTGCTGGTCGCTTCACTGACGCCGAACATGTACCGGAGCAAGGACAACCCGTCCGGTCAACCGCCGGAGTGGTTCGAAGCGATCCGGGCTGGCATGCTGGGCAATCGGTCGGAGTTCTACCGTTTCGTCCCTGAGAATCCGTTCTACGGCTACAACCTCGACGGGGCCAAGCGTTCTGAGGCAATCATTGCGAACTGGTGGCGCCAAGGCATGGCCGGCGGTGCCCTCGCTCACTACGCGACTGTCGATTCTTGGCTCGAAGATTATACCGAAGACGTCAAGAAGATCACCGTGCCGGTGCTGGTGATGCATGGCGAAGCTGATCAAGTCGTCCCGTTTGCAAGTTCGGTACCGCGTGCGGTCGACCTGCTCAAGCGCGGGTCGCTAAAGACTTATCCCGGCTACCCGCATGGCATGCTGACCACACATGCAGATGTCCTCAACCCGGACCTGCTCTCGTTCATCGGGTCTTGACGACATCTCTCATCCCCTCACAGATGCGATCGCGATTGCAAAATCGAAAGCGCCTCTTACATTAGTGGCCGTTTCAACAACGGAAAGGAGGTGGTCAGATGTCTCATTGTCATATGCCGCGGATGGCGGTTCTCATGAGCACGGCCTCCAGAGTTGAGGTCGGGCTGCGCTGAGCTGCCGCCTCTAGGCAGGGCAATGGAAGGGCCTCCTCCGGGAGGCCCTTCGCTTTTGGTGAGCTCGATCTGGCGGCGGCCCCGGCCATCGGCAACCCCGTGCGCAGATGCGGCGCGCCGTCTTGCGCCGTGAAATGTTAGTGTGATATCATCTAGTCAAGAAAGTATAATTAACTAACAATCCGCCCTCGACGCGAGGGGCGCGGAACACAGGGTCGGCATGCGGACGAAGGCTGCTCATTCGGGCACCGGTCAGCGCGAGCTGCTGCAGGCGAAAGTGCTGCAGCCGCTGCGCGACAGCTACGACTCCCTCACCAAGACCGAGAAGAAGATCGCGAGCTATTTCCTCTCGCGGCCGGACTGCCTGGTGCTGGAGACCGCCGCCACCATCGCCGGCAATGTCGGTGTGAGCCCGATGACGGTCGGACGCTTCCTGCGGAAGCTCGGTTTCGACGGCGTCAGCGACGTGCGGCACAGCCTGAAGGCCGATCTCTACGGTCCCGAGGTCGGCAGCCTGTGGTCGATCGACCGGCGCTACCAGGCTTTCACCGAGCGCGAGGCGGGGCATTTCAGCCGCCAGGACAGCCTCGAGGCGGAGCTGGCGGCGATCCGTAAGGCCTACGAATTCACCGCGACGCCGCTCTGGGCGCGTGCGGTCGATTCCTTCGCCCATGCCGACCGGGTCTTCGTCAGCGGCCTCCACATGGCGCGGGGCCTCGCCCTCGAGTTCGTCAGCCGCCTGGAATACATCCGGCCCGGCGTGCACAACGCCGACGGGCAGAACGGCCACTATGCCGACGTGATGTTCGACGAGGCGCCGCGCATCGCCTTCATGTTGATCGACTTCTACCGCTACGACAAGGCGACGCAGCGCGCGGCGGAGCTCGCCAAGCGCCGCGGCCACGAGGTCCATATCCTGGTCGATAGTTATTGCGTGTGGGCGCACAAGGTCACCGACAGCGTCTTCAACCTGCCGACCAGCACCGGCCTCTATTGGCATTCGAACGCGGCGATGAGCGTGCTCCTCAACCTCCTGGTCAACGACGTCATCAAGGAGCTGGGCAAGGCGGTGCCGAAGCGGATCGACAAGGTGGTCCAGGCGCAGCGGCACTTCGACCAGTTCGCGGAGGACCTGTGAGCGAGGCGCGTTCCATCGGTGCGCCGGCCGGGCACGACCTCAAGCGCTGGAGGGGCTCGCTGCTCGGCGGGCTCGTGCTCTGCGTGCCGCTGGTCTTCTTCGCCCTCCTGTTCTCGCACTTCGCCGGCACCAGCCTGCAGCGGACCTATGCGCTGTTCCTGATCAATCTCGTCGCCGTGCTCGGGCTCGGCGTCTTCTCCGGCAATTCCGGGATCCTGAGCTTCGGCCACGTCGCCTTCATCGGCCTCGGCGCCTATCTCTCCGGCATCCTGACCCTGCCGCTCGACACCAAGGCCTCGACCCTGCCGCACCTTCCCGCCTTCCTCGCCACCGTCGAATGGGGCTTGCCGGCGGCGCTGGTCGTGACGGTGATCGTCGTCGCGGCGGTCGGCGCGGTGATCGGCCTGCCGATCGCGCGGATGGGCGGCGCCGCGGCCTCGATCGCGACATTGGGCCTGCTGCTCATCGTCCACGGCATCATCATCGGCGCCAGCGACTTCACCCGCGGCAGCAACGCCTTCCTCGGCGTGCCGCGCGTGACCGGGATCTGGACCGCCCTCGCCGTCGCCGTCCCGGTGCTGCTCGCCGCGCGCGCCTTCCGCGATTCCAAGACCGGCGGCCAGCTCCGCGCCAGCCGCGAGGACGAGACCGCCGCCCGCGCGATCGGCGTCGATGTGGTGAAGCGCCGTGTCGTCGCCTGGACCTTGAGCGCCGGCATCGCCGCCGCGGCCGGCGCACTGCTGGCGCATTTCCTCGGCGCCTTCTCGCCGTCGAAGTTCTATTTCGACGATACGCTGACCCTCATGACCATGCTGATCGTCGGCGGCATGACCACGGTCTCCGGCGCCTTCCTCGGCACCGTCGTCATCACCCTTACGATCGAGATCCTGCGCCGGGTCGAGAGCGGCGTCGATCTCTTCGGCTACCAGACGCCGGAGATCTTCGGCCTGACCGAGGCCGGGCTCTGCTTCCTCATCCTGTTCGTGATGTACAAGCGCCCCGCGGGTTTGTTCGGACGCTTGGAGTTCGCGGAAGCCTGGCTCGGCAAGCGGCGTACCGCTGTTGCCGAAGGTCCCGCCGCGATCTCCACGACCGATGCCGGGCTGCTGCGCGCGGAGAACATCACCAAGGATTTCGCCGGCCTGCGCGCCCTCGACGACGTCAGCCTGAGCCTGAAGCCGGGAGAAATCCTCGGCCTCATCGGGCCGAACGGCTCGGGCAAGACCACCTTGCTTAACATCATCTCCGGCCTCTTCGCGCCGACCAAGGGCAGGGTCGCGATCGGTGACGCCGATGCGACGCTGTGGCCCGCCCATGTCGTGGCGCAAGCCGGCGTCGGCCGCACCTTCCAGAACATCCGCCTGTTCGGCCAGTTGAGCGTCATCGAGAACGTGGAGATCAGCGCGCGGATCGGGGCCAAGGGCACCGCCGGCTTCGATGCCACGAGTTTCGCGCTGCAGCTCCTGGCCGAGTTCGGGCTTGCCGATTTCGCGGACCGCCCGGCGGCGGCGCTGGACTACGGCGCGCAGCGACGGCTGGAGATCGCGCGTGCCCTCGCCCTCCGCCCGCGCTTCCTGCTGCTCGACGAGCCCGCGGCCGGCATGAACCCGACGGAGTCGAACGCGCTGCTGCAGGAGCTGGCGCGGCTTCGCCGGCGCACCGGCATCGGCCTGCTGGTGATCGACCACGACATGTCGCTCATCATGCGGCTCTGCGACCGCATCGTGGTCCTCAATCGCGGCCAGGTGATCGCCGAGGGCGATCCCAAGGACATCCAGAGCAATTCCGCCGTGATCGAGGCCTATATCGGCCGCAAGCGCGCGCGGAAGACCGACACCGTCCAGTCCTCATAAACCAGAACCCATCACAACCAAGACAGGGAGCGAGATCATGAACAGGTTCGCGATTGCAGTCTCTCTAATGACCGGCTTCGGAGTCAGCCTCATGGCCGGCAACGTCGCCTCGGCTCAGGACAAGCTCGTCATCGGCGCCGCTATTTCCAAGACCGGCTGGGACGCGCCCTATGACTCGCCGGTGATGGACGGCTTCGCCGTGGCGATCGACGAGATCAACGCCAAGGGCGGCATTGCCGGCAAGTACAAGGTCGAGGTCGTCACCCGCGACAACCGCTCCGACAACGCCCAGAACGCCATCGTCACCCAGGACCTGGTGGACCAGGGCGTCAACCTGCTGCTCGCCACCTGCGATTCCAGCATGGTGCATGCGACGGCGCAGATCATCGTCTCGGCGAAGATCCCGGCGATCTCCACCTGTTCCTCCTCGCCCACCCTGCCGATGACCGGCCACGGTTACATCTTCGCCAACGCCGTCACCGACAACGTGCAGGGCGCGGCACAGGCCGAATACGCCAACAGCCAGGGCTACAAGAACGCCTATCTGCTGCGCTCGCCCGACATCGAGTACACGCAGATGCCACTCTACTTCAAAGAGGCGTTCGAGAAGCTGGGCGGCAAGGTGATCGGCGAGAGCATCTATGCCTTGAACCAGCCTGACTTCTCCGCCGAGGTCACCAAGATCAAGCAGATGAGCCCGCAGCCGGACGTGATCGTCACCTCCGCCTTCGAGCCCGACTTCCCGGCCTTCATCCGCCAGCTCCGCGGCGCCGGGGTGAAGATCCCGGTGGTCTGCGGCGACGGCATCGACTCGCCCACCACCTTCGCCCTCGGTGACGTGGTCGAAGGCGTGGTCTTCACCTCGTCGGGCTTCGCCGCACCCGGCAGCCCGATGGCCGCCTATCAGGACAAGTACAAGGCGAAGTACGGCAAGGCGCCGGAATCGATCATGGACGCCCTCGGCTACGACCTCGCCATGATCATCGAGGCGGCGGTCACCAAGGCCGACAGCGTCGATCCGCAGAAGATCCGCGACGCCCTCGCCGATTTGAGCGACGTCCAGGGCGCCACCGCGGTCATCAGCTACAAGGGCGGCAACGGCACGCCGACCCGGCCGGTGAACGTGCTCCGCATCGTCAACAACAAGCGGACCCTGGTCAGCCAGAAGGCGCCGGACCCCGCCATCATCCCCGCCCCGCGCCTCGACCTGAACGCGGCGCAATAGATGGCATCGATGCTGAGCATCGCCGATCTCGACGTGCGTTACGGCGCCATCCAGGCCGTGCGCGGCGTCAGCCTCGACGTGGGCAAAGGGGAGATCGTGGCCGTGCTGGGCGCCAACGGCGCCGGCAAGACCACGACCCTCAAAGCCACGGTCGGGCTGATCGCCGCCACGCGCGGCGAGATCCGCTTTGCCGGCGATGCGATCACCGGCCGCGACACCGAGGACATCGTGATGCGTGGCATGACCCTGGTGCCGGAGGGGCGGCGGGTGTTCCCGTCCCTCACCGTCGCCGAGAACCTCCGGCTCGGCGCCGCCACCCGCAAGGACCCTGCTGCAATTGCGCAGAGCCGCGACGAGGTCCTGGCCCTGTTCCCGATCCTGGCCGAGCGCGCAGGCCAAGCCGCGGGCACGCTCTCCGGCGGCCAGCAGCAGCAACTGGCGATCGCCCGGGCGCTGATGTCGGCGCCGAAGCTGCTGCTGCTCGACGAGCCCTCGCTCGGCCTCGCGCCGCAGATCGTGGACGACATCTTCGACCTCATTCTGCGCCTGAAGGCCCGCGGACTCACCATCCTGCTGGTGGAGCAGGATGCGGTGGCGGCGCTCGACATCGCCGACCGCGCCTATGTGATGGCCAACGGCCGCATCGTCATGAGCGGCAGTGCTGCGGAGCTGCGCGCCTCGGAACAGGTGGCGCATGCCTATCTCGGCGCCGCGCCTGAAGCCGTTGGGGAAGCCGCGGGAATGGAGCCGGCATAGGGATGGGCTACTTCCTGGAGCAGACCGGCAATGCCTTGAGCCTCGGCGGCATCTATGCGCTGCTCGCGATCGGCCTCGCGGTGGTCTACTCGATCCTCGGCCTCATCAACTTCGCCCATGGCGCGCTGATGACGCTGACCGGCTACATCCTGGTCTTCACCGCCATGGCCGGCCTGCCCTTCGCGGTCGCGGCGCCGGTCGCCGTCATCCTCATCATGGCCAGCGCCGTCATCCTGGAACGGATCGCCTTCCGCCCGGTGCGCGGCGCCAGCGGCGCCACCATGCTGCTGACCAGCTTCGCGGTCGCCGTGCTGCTGCAGCTCGCCTTCCAGCTCTTCATCTCGACCCGGCCGCAGGTCGTGCCGCTGCCCGAAGTCCTCACCACCACCCTCGACTTCGGCGGCTTCGCGATCGGCGTCAACCGCATCATCTCGGTTGTGGTCGCGATCGTCGTGCTGCTGGCTTTGAACCAGTTCCTAAAGCGCACCGTGCTCGGCCTCGCCATGCGCGCCGCCGCCGAGGACTTCGACGTGACCCGGCTGATGGGCATCCGCGCCAACTGGGTGATCGCGACGGCGTTCGCGATCTCCGGCCTGCTCGCCGCCGTCGCCTCGGTGCTCTGGATCGCACAGCGCTCCTCGGTCGATCCGATGATGGGCCTGATCCCGGTGCTGAAGGCGTTCATCGCCACGACCCTGGGCGGCCTCGGCAGCCTGCAGGGCGCGGTGCTGGGCGGCATCCTGCTCGGCGTCATCGAGATCTATCTCGACGCCTATCTGCCGGAGGCGGCGCTGCCCTACCAGGGCGCCATCACCCTCGGCGTCGTCATTCTGGTGCTGGTGGTCCGGCCGCAAGGCCTCATCGGACCCCGCCGCGAAGCGGTCAAGTAGCTCAACCTCAGCAAACGGGGAACCTGCCATGCCCATGACCAAGGTGAACGGCGTCGATATCAACTACGAGCTCGAAGGCGACGGGCCGGAGACCATCGTGCTCATCAACGGTCTCGCCGACGACCTCACCACCTGGTTCGGCCAGATGCCGGACTTCCTCGCCGCCGGCTATCGCGTGCTGCGCTTCGACAACCGCGGCATCGGCAAGTCCGGCCGGCCGAAGGGTCCCTACACCACGGCGCAGATGGCCCAGGACGCGAAGGCGCTGGTGGATTCGCTCAAAGTGAAGGACTTCCACCTGGTGGGCGTTTCCATGGGTGGCATGATCTCCCAGGAATACGCCCTCGCCTATCCCGGCGATCTCCGCTCGCTCTCGCTCTGCTGCACCTATGCCGCACCCGGCCCGTTCTGCTCGCGCATGTTCAAGCTCTGGCAGGATATGGCGCCGGTCATGGGCGTGCCGACGGTGATGCGCGACGTGACGCTCTGGGCCTTTACCCAGGACTTCTTCCTGAACCAGGAGGCGACCCTGAAGGAGTTCGAAGCGGCGATGGTGGCCCTCGACCAGCCGGTCGAGGTCTATCTCTCCCAATTGAACTCGATCCAGGTCCACGACACCCGGGCGCGCTTGAAGAACATCAAGACGCCGACCATGGTGCTCGCCGGCGCCGACGACATCCTCATCCCGATGAATCTCTCCAAGGAGCTCCATTCGCTGATCCCCGGCGCCGAATTCGCCACGGCAAAGGGCGGACACGCCTTCCTCTGGGAGTTCCCGCAGCCGTTCAACGAGAAAGTCCTCGGCTTCGTGAAGAAGCAC
>DATKNM010000487.1:0-4423 GCA_035541335.1 Binatia bacterium | reverse complement strand
TCCTCTATGCGGCGAGCAGTGACTTCAGCTTGACGCCGGCATCGGCCAGCGCCGCGGCGTCTGGCGTTGCGCGCTTGGCGATCAGCATCTCGGCGAGGCGGATGTCTCGGGCGACCACGTTGCCGCGGCCGATTCCGCTGGCGGCGACCAGCCGTCCCGCGGCGTCGATGTGGAACAGGATGAAGGCGCCGTCGCCGAGGTCGCGGCGCACCGTCGCCGTTCCGGCATCGGTCAAGCCGGCGATCTGCAGGACGAGGTCGTATTGGTCGGTCCAGAACCAGGGAAGGGTGGAAATCGCCTCCTCGCGCCCCAGCATATTGCGCGCCGCGAGATTGCCCTGGTCCTGGGCATTGCGCCAGGATTCGAGCCGCACCCGCCGCCCGCCATAGATCATGAGCGGGAAGGAGCAGCAGTCGCCGGCGGCGAAGATCTCCGGATCGGAGGTCCGCAGCTTCTCGTCAACGGCAATGCCGTTCTCGACGCGAAGTCCTGCCGCCTCGGCAAGGCCGGTCACGGCCACGGCGCCGATGCCGATCACCAGCAGATTGGCAGATACAACCTCGCCGCCGGTCAGCGTCACCTCGACCGCGCTTCCCGTGTCGCGGATTGCGTCGACACCGGAGCCGCAGCGGAGTTCGACGCCTTCGGCGCGATGCCGTCCGGCGATGACCTCCGCCAGGTCCTCCGGGACGGCGCGGCTCAGGATCCGCGGCAGCGCCTCGATCACGGTGACCGCCGCCCCGCGCTTCCGGGCGCTGGCCGCCAGCTCCAGCCCGATGAAACCGCCGCCGATGACGGCCAACTTCACGTCGGGACGCAGCGCCGCCCGGATCCGCAAGGCGTCGTCATAGGTCCGCAGGGTAGCGACCCGCGGCCCGTCGGCGCCGGGCATCTTCAGCGTCCGCGCGACTGCACCGGTTGCCAGCAGCAGCTTGTCATAGGGCAGGGACGTTCCCTCGCTGAGGCGCACATGCTTCGACGCGCGATTGATGGCGGTGACATTCGTACCGGTCCGGCAATCGACCTGCTTGTCGCGGAGCACTTCCGCGCTGGCGATGGTCTTCGGCTGCGGCTCCGTCTCGGAGACCATCGCCTGCTTGGAGAGCGGCGGCCGTTCATAGGGGAGGTGCGGCTCGTTGCCGATCAGCGTCACCGGGCCGGCATAGCCGTTCTCGCGCAGCGCCACGGCCGCGCGGGCGCCGCATTCCCCGGCACCGACGATCACCATCCCCCGATCTGCCCCCCGATCCACCATGGGGACGACTCAGTCGAGCCGGATCAGCACCCGGCCGCCCTCGACCTTGACGGGATAGGTCTTCAGGTTGACGCAGACCGGCGCGCCCTTGGCCTCGCCGGTCTTGTAGTTGAAGCGGCCGTTGTGCATCGGGCATTCGATGATGTCGCCCATGACCAGCCCGTCGGCGAGCTCCACCTGTTCATGGGTGCAGAGCCCGTCGGTGGCGTAATACTGGTCCTCCGGGCTGCGATAGATGGCGTAGGCATTGCCGCCGTGGTTGAACTGGATCACATCCTCTTCTTCGACCGCATCGGCGGCGCAGGCATCGACCCATTTCTCGGCCATCTCTCTCGTCCTCTCGGGAATGATTTCGACTATTCCGCCGGCACGGCGACGCCGTCGGCCGGAATATCGCCATAGGGCGTCGCGCCGGAAGGGAGCGGCCGGCGGATGGTGAAGGCGGGATCGCGCTGCTGCTTCAGCAGCGCCGGAATGATCTCGCGTACGTAGGCCTCGATCGTGCTGGCGCAGGGCACCGGCGTGTCGTTCTTCATGATCTCGTGCAACCGCGGCAGCGCGTGATAGGGCACCATGGGGAACATGTGGTGCTCGACATGATAGTTCATGTTCCAATAGACGAAGCGGAACACCGGGTTCATGGTGACCGTGCGCGAGCAGAGCCGATGGTCGAGCACATCCTCGGCAAGGCCGACATGCTGGGTCAGGCCGAAATAGACCGAGAGCCAGGTACCGTACATGAGGGGCAGCACGCCGACATACATCAACGGCAGCCAGGAGTGGAGATAGAGTGCCGTCGCCACCGTCAACACGTGGATCACGAGCCAGATCCGCGCGGTGCGATAGACCTTCGGCCATTCGGATTCCGGCACGTAGGTCTGCTCGTCCGGCAGGAGCCGACCGGTCGCATGGATCGCCGCCTTCTTCAAGGCGAGGAAAGCGGTTGGATAGCCGAAGAAATAGAGCAGGATCTTGAAGATGGCCGGCGGCCGCATGGCAACGATCTCGGGATCGCGCCCGACGATGATCGTATCGGTGTGGTGCCGGGTGTGGCTCCAGCGCCAGATCTCCGGCTCGCGCATGATCATGAAGCAGGCGATCTGATAGACGAGATTGTTGAGCCATTGGCTCTTGAAGGCGGTGCCGTGGCCGCATTCGTGCCAGCGGCTGTCCGTTGAGGAGCCATAGAGGACGCCGTAGCAGAGGAAGAAGGGCACGCACCAGACCGTGCCCCAAAAATAGTATCCGCCGTACGCAAAGCCGAGAAACAGGACCAGCCAGAGCAGCATGTCCCGGGCGGGCGGCCCGTCTCGCCGCTGCATCAGCTCCTTCATCTGCTGGCGCGGGATCGGGAAACGGTACCACTTGGCGTTGGCGAGACCGCGCGAAACCGCCGCCTGATTCTCGGGTCCGAGCACACTGTAATCGCGCTTCTGGTACATGGTCGCCGGCTCCCTCCCGAGGAGCTCAATTCCCTCAGGCGATCATAGCGTGCGGGGCTGCGCCCCTCAATGCACCACCTCGCGGATGATCACCCGCTGCAGCAGCTCGACCGAGCGCCGCATGCCCTCCATGGGCGACATGGCGCTGTCCTCGTGCTCGATGGAGAGCACGTCGTCGTAGCCCACCTGGGCGAGGAGGGCGATGAAGTCGCGCCACCAGCTCTCGTTGTGGCCGTAGCCGAGGGTCACGTAGTTCCAGGACCGGTCGGCCACCTGGGCGTTGGGCTTGGTCTCGAGCAGGGTGTTGGGATCGGCGTTCTGGCGGTCGATCCGGGTGTCCTTGGCATGAACGTAGAAGATCGCCTCGCCGAGGCGCCGGATGCCGGTCAGCGGCTCGCCGCCCATCCACATCATGTGGCTGGGATCGTAGTTGGCACCGACATTGTCGCCGGCGGCGTCGCGCAACCGCGCCATGGTCTCGGTGTTGTAGACCAGCTGTCCGCCGTGGATCTCGATGCAGATCTTGTCGATGCCGCTGTCCTTGCCGAACTTCGCGAGCTTCTTCCAATAGGGGATCGCGACCTTGTCCCATTGCCAGTTGAGCGCCTTGGTCGCCTCCGGCGGCCAGGCGGTCACGATCCAGTTCGGATTGGCATCGCCAGGCCCGCCCGGCAGGCCCGACATCATCACCACCCGGTGGATGCCCATCAGCTTCGCGAGCTTGAACGTCTTGCGGACGATCTCGTCGTGCTTCTTGCCGTAGTCGCCGGGCGCCAGCTGGTTGCCGGAGCAGTTGAGCGCCGCGATCTCAAGGCCGTGGTCCTTCACCTTGGCCTTGAATTCCTTCCGCGCCTTCTCGCTCTCCAGCATTTTGTCGAGATGGATATGCGGCGCGCTCGACCAGTTGCCGCAGGCGAATTCCAGCGTTTCCAACCCGAGTTCCGCGCTTGCCTTCAGCATCTTGTCGAAGCCGAGATTGCCGAGGCTGTCGGTGATCATGCCGATCTTCATGTCTGCGGGTTCCTGTTCAGAGCTTGACCGGCTGGCCGGTCTTCAGGGATTGGACGGCGGCCTCCGCGAGCGCCAGCGCGTTGCGCCCGTCCTCGATGCTGGTCTCGGGCTTCGCCTTCCCGAGGCAGCAATCGACGAAGTGCTGCAGCTCGGCGCGATAGGCCTCGGCGTAGCGCTCCAGGAAGAAGTGCAGCGGCTTGTCGCCGGTGACGCCGCTCTCGCCGGAGAAGGCGACCGTGGTCGGCACCTGGTTGCCGGCCTGCAGCATGCCCTTGGAGCCGAAGGCCTCGATCCGCTGATCGTAGCCATAGGTTGCGCGGCGGCTGTTGCTGATCTGGCCGATGGCGCCGCTCCTGGTCTTCAGCACGACCATCGCGGTATCGATGTCGCCGGCCTTGCCGATCTCGGGATCGACCAGGTTGGAAGCCGTGGCGTAGATCTCGGTGGGCGCCTCGCCCAGGAGCCAGCGCGCCATGTCGAAGTCGTGGATCATCATGTCGCGGAAGAGCCCGCCCGACTGTTTGATGTAGGCGATCGGCGGCGGGCCGGGATCGCGGCTGGTGATGATCAGGGTCTCGAGCTTGCCGATCTTGCCGCCGCGGATGCCCGCCTGGATCGCGGCGAAGCTCGTGTCGAAGCGCCGGTTGAAGCCGATCATCATGGTGACGCCGGCCTTCTTGACGACGTCGAGGCAGCGATCGACCCGCTCCAGCGA
>DATKNM010000486.1:0-4008 GCA_035541335.1 Binatia bacterium | reverse complement strand
CATCAGCAGGCGCGCGGCGCCGATGGCGCCCGCGATCGCGCCGGCGGCCGTGTCCGCGTTGATGTTGTAGGTCTGGCGGTTGGGCCCGAAGCCGACCGGCGCGATCACCGGAATGATCCCGTCCTGCTCCAGGCCCTGCAGGATCTTCGGGTTGACCCGGTCGGGTTCGCCGACCAGGCCGAGATCGACAGGCTGGCCGTCCTTGATCATGCGGGCGGGCTTCGCCATCAGGAGGTTGTCGTCCTTGCCGGAGAGGCCGACCGCATGACCGCCGGCAGCGTTGATCGCCGCCACGATCTGCTTGTTGAGCGAGCCGGCCAGCACCATTTCGACGACTTCCATCGTGGCGGCGTCGGTGACGCGCAGGCCGTCGATGAAGGTCGATTGGATGTTGAGCCGCTTCAGCATCTCGCCGATCTGCGGGCCGCCGCCATGCACCACCACCGGCAGGATGCCGACCTGGCGCAAGAGCACGATGTCGCGGGCGAACACCCTGGCGAGCTCCGGATCGACCATCGCATGGCCGCCGTACTTAACGACGAAGCGCTGGCCGGCGTATTTTTGCATGTAGGGCAGCGCGTCGGTCAGCGTCTGCGCGGTCTTCAGCCAGTACTTGGTGTCGGTGAAGTTGATCTGGGACATCGAGTGGGCCTGGTCCGCTGCTGAGGGGGAAAATCGCGGGAGACGTTGGGGTTTCGCGCCCGCAAAATCAAGAGTCAATCCGGCGACAAGCCTTCACATCCCCGGCGGGAGCGGTCGACCATCGCCGCCAGCTCGGCGCGCAAGGCGGCGATGCCGGCCCCGCTGCGGCTGCTGGTCACCAGGATCTCCGGATGGGCGGCAGGGCGGCGCTCCAGCTGGATCGCCAGGCGTGCGCGGTTGGTTTCCAGCTCCTCCGGTTCCATCGCGTCCGCCTTGGTCATGACCACCTGGTAGGAGAGGGCGGCCTCGTCCAGGAGCTCCATCAGCGCGAGGTCCGGTTCCTTGAAGCCGACCCGGCTGTCCACCAGCAGCAGGACCCGCACCAGCGTGGCGCGGCCCCGGACATAGGCCGAGATCAGCCGCGACCATTCCTTGACCTTGGCGCGGCCGACCTGGGCGTAGCCGTGGCCGGGAAGGTCCACCAGCACGAGGTGGCTGGCGAGGTCGAAGAAGTTGATCTGCTGGGTGCGGCCCGGGGTGCGGGAGACGCGGGCCAGGCTGTTCCGTCCGGTGAGGGCGTTGATCAGGCTCGACTTGCCCACATTGGAGCGGCCGGCGAAGGCGATCTCCACCGGCCCTGTCTCCGGCAAGGCCGCCTCGGTCATGGCGCCGGCGACGAAGCGGCACTCCTGTGCGAACAGCCAGTCGGGATCAGTCGGCGGCCGCGCCAACCGTCTAGGCCTTCCTCGCCTTGGCCATCTTCCACATGATGAAGCGCTGCTGGAGGATCGAGAGCGTGTTGTTCCACGCCCAGTAGATCACGAGACCGACCGTGTTGTGCGCCAGCATGAAGGTGAAGATGAACGGCATCAGGGCGAACATGCGCGCCTGCACCGGGTCCGGCGAGGTCGGGTTCAACCGCATCTGCAACCACATGGTGACGCCCATGACCAGCGGCCAGACGCCGATCGAGACGAAGGCGATGATGCCGCCGACCATCGGCACGTGGATGAAATCGGCCGGATGCCAGGGGATGAGGCCGAACAGGTTCAGGAACGTGGTGGGGTCCGGCGCCGAGAGGTCGTGGATCCAGCCGTAGAACGGCGCGTGCCGCATCTCGATGGTGACCGAGAGCACCTTGTAGAGCGCCAGGAACACCGGGAACTGGATCAGGATCGGCAGGCAGCCGGCGGCGGGGTTCACCTTCTCGCGCTTGTAGAGCGCCATCATCTCGCTGTTGAGGCGCTGCTTGTCGTCGCCGTACTTCTCCTTCAGCTCGGCCATCTTCGGCTGCAGCGTCTTCATCTTGTTCATCGACGCATAGGACTTGTTGGCGAGCGGGAAGAGGCAGAGCCGCACCAGCACGGTGAGGCAGAGGATGGCGATGCCGAAATTCCCGAACGAGCCCAGCAGGAACTTGAGGCCGCCGTAGATCCAGTCGAGCACCAGGAAGAGCGGCTTCGAGATGATCCAGAAGAAGCCGAAGTCGATGGCGCGGTCCAGCAGCGGCACGCCGAGCCGGTCGCGATAGTCCGAGAGGACGTGCACTTCCTTGGCGCCGGCGAAGACGCTGCTCTTGAAGCTCGCGGCGGCGCCCGGCGCGACGTTGATGGCGGCCGCGGTGAAGTCCGCCTGATAGGAATCGAGCTTCGGCGAATAGGAGTAGCGCGCGCTCGCCTTGACGTCGTTCGGGATGAACTGCGCCACCAGCCAGTACTTGTCGGTGATGCCGAGCCAGCCGCCCTTGGTGTCGTAGTGGATCGCTGGGTCGGCGGTGTTGTCGGCCTGGGTGCGGATGTCCTTGAACTTCTCCTCGCGCAGCGTGCCGTCGAGGCCGCCGAGCAGGCCTTCGAACAGCAGCGTGCCGCTGGTGGCGAAGTCGGCGGGCAGGCCGAAATGGACGACGCGGGAATAGGGGATCAGCGAAACCGGCGTCGAACCCTTGTTCTCCACGGTCTGGGTGATGGTGAAGAGGTAATTGGCGTCGACCGTGAACTCGCGCTTAAAGGTGAGGCCGGCGCCATTGTCCCAGCTGAGCGTCACCGGATGGTCCGGCGAGAGCGGGCCGCCCTCCGCCTGCCAGAGGGTGTCGGAGCTGGGCAGCTTCAGGCTGGTATCCGTGGCGGTGAAGCCGACTTCGCTGAAATAGCCCTCCGGCGCCGTCGCCGGCGTCAGCAGCACCACGTTCGGGCTCGCGGGATCGACGGTCTCGCGATAGTCCTTCAGCACCAGGTCGTCGAGCCGGCCGCCCTTCAAGGCGATCGAGCCCTTGAGGCGCGGCGTGTCGATCCCGACCCGGGGACTCGCGGCCAGCGCCTGGTCCCGTGTCATCGCCGGCTGGGCCGGCGCGTTCGCGCCCGGCGCGGCGACGCCGGGGGTCGGGGCGTTGCTGGCTTGGGCATTGGTCGCCGGGCTTTCCAGGGCCTGGCTCGCCTGCTGCGCCGCCTGTTGCTGCTGCAGCGCGTGCTGCCGCGGCAATTCGAAGAAGAACTGCCAGCCGACGAAGATCGCGCCGCAGAGGACGATGGTGATCAGCAGGTTCTTGTTGTTTTCCATGGAAATCCGGTCGGTTCCGCTCAGCGTGGTTTGGCGAGCGCGGTGTGATGGTGATGCCGGCAGTCGTCGTGCGTGTCCGGTACGGGGTCGTAGCCGCGCCCGCCCCAGGGGTGGCAGCGCAGCAGCCGTCGCGCGGTGAGATAGCCGCCGCGCAGCAGGCCATGGTGCTCGAAGGCGGTAATTGCATAGGCCGAGCAGGTCGGCTCGAAGCGGCAGCTCGGCGGCAGCAGCGGCGAGATGAACCACTGATAGGCCCGGACCGGCACGATCCCGATCAGCGCGATAAGCCGCATCACGACAGCTCCCGCTTGGGTCGCGCGGCCTTGGTGCGCTCCAGTCCCTGCAGCAGATCGCGGCGGAGATCGTCGAACGGGCAGTCCACGGTCGCCGTCCGCGCGATGAGCACGAGGTCGAGGCCGGGCTTGGCGCGCCCGGGAATGAGCTCCGCCGCCACGGCCTTCAAGCGCCGGCGCGCGCGGTTGCGCTTGACCGCATTCCCGACCTTGCGGCTGGAAGTGAAGCCGACGCGGATCGCCTCTGCGATCTCGCCTTCCGGTCCGGTGGGTGCGGGTTGGGGGCAGACTTGGAGGACCAGGCCCGGCGCAGTCCAGCGGCGGCGGGCGGCGGCCACGCGCAGGAAATCGGCGCGCCGCTTCAGGCGGCCGACTGGCGACTCCTGTTGGAGCTCATGCTTGCGCACTCAGGCTCAAGCGCTGAGGCGCTTGCGCCCCTTGGCGCGGCGCGAGGACAGGACCTTGCGGCCGCCGACGGTCGCCATGCGCGACCGGAAACCATGGCGGCGCTTACGGA
>DATKNM010000485.1:0-2794 GCA_035541335.1 Binatia bacterium | reverse complement strand
GGCGGCGGCTCGATCGATTCTGGCGATTCTGCGGCTCCTCGTTTCCGCGGTCGGTCGATGGGGTGCCGCGAGGGGGAGCTTCGCCTTGCAGCGATGGTCGCGCATCGAGGACCGGGCGTTCGAGCCGGAGCGGGTGGCGCTTTATGCCGCGGCGCTGCTTGCCGGCTACGCGACCTTCATGGCCGCCGGCTATTTCCGACGGCTGTGGCTGGTCGATGCCGGGACCTCGGGCATGGCGATCGATTTCGTCGCCGCCTGGGCGGCTGGCCATCTGGCATTGGCGGGCCGGGCGGCGGACGCCTATGACCTCGCGGCGCTCACCCGCGAGCAGATGACGGTGGTCGCGTCGATCAACGGCTCCTATCCCTGGCCCTATCCGCCGACCTATTTCCTCCTGGCGGCGCCGCTAGCGGCGTTCTCCTATACAGTCGCCGCGCTGGTCTGGATCGTTGCGACCTTCACAGCCTACCTCGCCGCGATCCACGCGATCCTGCCGCGCCGTTCGGCGGTGCTGGCCGCCGCGGCATCGCCCTTCGTGCTCTGGTCGATGTTCACCGGGCAGAACGGCTTCCTCACCGCGGCCCTGATCGGCGGCACGCTCGCCTGCCTCGATCGCCGGCCGATCCTCGCCGGAATCCTGCTCGGCTGCCTCACGCTGAAGCCGCAGCTCGGGATCCTCTTCCCGGTGATGCTGGTCCTCACCGGACGCTGGCGCGTGTTCGGCGCCGCGGCGGTGACGACGTTACTCCTGGCGGCCGCATCCTACCTCGTGTTCGGCGCGGAGACCTGGCGCGCCTTCTTCGTGGCGCTGCAGACGCAATCGATGACGGTGCTCGGCGGCGGGGTGCCGTTCTACAAGCAGCAGAGCGTGTTCGCTCTCGTGCGCGTTCTCGGCGGCGGTGTCGGCCTTGCCTGGGTGTTGCACGCCGCGGCGGCGCTGGCGGCGGCAGTCTTCACCGGCTGGCTCTGGCGGCAACCGGTGGACCAGCGCCTGAAATCCGCAGCCCTCGCGACCGCGGCCCTGATCGCGACGCCCTATCTCTTCCTCTATGACCTGCCGAACGTCTCGGTCCCGGTCGCGTTCCTGGCGAGCCTCGGCATTGCCCGCGGCTTCATCCCCGGCGAGCGGACGGTGATCGCGTTGCTGATGCCGACCTTGTTGTTCTTCACGGCAACGCCTCTGGGCGTGCCGCTGCTGGCGGGGCTGATGCTGCTGATTGTCTTGCGGCTGCGTATGACACCGGCTGCCGACGCGAACGTGGCGACAGCTTAATCCGGCATCTCCGGGTCGCGCTGCACCGGCGTGGGCACGTCGGCGAAGCCGCCGTCTTTCTCCGGTACCGGCGCGGGCTTCAGGCCCATGCGGCGGCAGATGCCGAGCGTGAGGTCGGCGCGGTTCAGCGTGTAGAAATGGAAATCGGTGACGCCTTCCGCCTGCAGGGCGCGGCATTGCTCGGTCGCGACCATCGCCGCCATCAGCTTGCGGGTGTCCTGGTCGTCGTCGAGCCCGTCGAACAGTTCGCGGAGCCAGTCGGGGATCGCGGTCCCGCACATGGCGCTGAACTTCACCACCTGCGCGAAATTGGTGACGGGCAGGATGCCCGGTACGATCGGCGCGGTGATGCCGGCCTTGCGCGCGCGCTCGAGGAAGCGGAGGAAGGCGGTCGTATCGAAGAAGTACTGGGTGATCGCGCGGCTGGCCCCGGCGTCGAGCTTGCGCTTCAGGTTGTCGAGGTCGGCGCGCTTGGAGACCGCCTGGGGATGGGTCTCCGGATAGGCGGCGACGCTGATCTCGAAATCGGCAACGCCCTTGATGAAGGCGACGAGGTCGGCGGCGAAGGCGAGCCCGTCGGGCGGGGTCGCGGAGGCGGCGCTGCCCGC
The DNA here is from genome assembly GCA_035541335.1 of Binatia bacterium. Lineage (GTDB taxonomy): Bacteria > Pseudomonadota > Alphaproteobacteria > Dongiales > Dongiaceae > Dongia. Next base: position 913 of record DATKNM010000485.1, on the reverse strand, counting down.
CGGCGGATCGCCGCGCAGTGCGACGATGTGTCGGACTCCGGCCTGCCAGTAGCGCTCCAGCAGCTTCGCGATCTCGCCCCGACCCTGGCTGACGCAGGTCAGATGTGCCGCGGGACGCAGATGGGTCTCGGCGACGACGCGGCGCACGGTCTCATAGGTCGCGTCGCGGGTCGACCCGCCGGCGCCATAGGTGACCGAGACGTATTGCGGCAGCAGCGGCTCCAGCGCCTTCACGGTCTGCCAGAGCTGCGCCTCCATCTGCGGCGTCTTCGGCGGGAAGAACTCGAAACTCACCCGTGGCAGGCTCGTCTGCGCCCGGGTGGCCCCGTGGGAGGAACCGTGGGCATCCAGCCGCTTCAAGTGCCGGTCGTGCAGGAACTTCACCCGGGCCTCGCGCGATGACGGCGTGAAAAGGACGAAAATAGTCGGTTTCAGGCTAACCGGCGCAGGTTAACACGGGTTCCGGGGGCTAGCCAGCCCGGATTGCCGCACCCAGCGCCGCAAGCTCGGCAAGGGGATCAACGCGGTTCCAGAGTTCCGGTTCGGGGGCGATGAAGTCGGCGCCGCCGCCGGCAAGTGCGCCGGCCGTTGCCGGATCAAACCGGCCGAAGGCGACGCAGGGCACCGTCATCATCTCACCCCACCAGGCGCAGAGCGCGGGTGCCTCCGGGCCAGCGAAGCCGACATAGTTCGCGCCGGCCTCGGCGACCTCCATGGCGGCATGGCGCTCGGGCGGGCAGAGCACGCCGACGATGGCATCCTCGGGCAGCGTCTTCCGCGCGTCGCGATAGGCGCGGAGCAGGGTTTCCGTGTCCGCCGCCGCGAGGTCGAGATGCACGCCGTCGGCGCCGAGCGTCTTCGCCAGCGCTGCGCGGCCCGGGAGAAGGGCGGCGATCTCGCGCGCCTGCGCCGC
>DATKNM010000484.1:0-13839 GCA_035541335.1 Binatia bacterium | reverse complement strand
ATCCGTTCCGGCGCGTTGATGCTGGGCCTGGGTCTCGTCAGCGGCGCCGCACTGATGGTCGCGCCGTCGACGGCCGGGTTGGTGCTGGGTACCGCAAGCGGCATCTGGTGGTTGGCCGATGCCTTCCTGATTCCGGGCATGCTGCCCGACTGACGCCCATTCGATTCGGCCCTATTCGACCGGGCTCTATTCGATCCGACAGGCTTCGTCGAAGGTGAAGCGCGGGTCGCGCGGCCGGGTGCCGCCTTCGCCGGGATAGCCGAGGTTGCAGAGGAAGCGCGAGCGCCAGGTCTTGCCCCAACCGGTCTCGAGGAAGAAGGCCGCATCGGTCTTGCCGCGATCGAAGCCACCCATCGGCCCGCAGCTCAGGCCCAGGGCCCGCGCCGCCAGGATGAAGTAGCCGGCCTGCAAATCGCCGTTCAATTCCGCGCCGCCCTTGATCGCTTCCGGCTTGCCGGCGAACCAGGAGCGCGCATCGTCCCGGGGATAGAGTCGCGGCAGATGCTCATAGAACTCCATATCGATGGCCATGATCGCGGTCACCGGCGCCGCCATGGTCTGGGGCACGTTGCCGCCGGAGAGGCAGGGCTTCAACCGCTCCTTCGCTTCGGGGGAGCGCACGAAGAGGATGCGCAGCGGCTGGCAGTTGCCGCTGGTCGGCGCGATCTTCGCGAGGTCATAGGCCTGGCGCAGCAAAGCGTCCGGCACCGCGCGGCCGGACCAGCGCCGCGTCGTATGCGCCTCGCGATAGATCTGGTCGAGCGCCCGCGCCTCGAGGGGATCGAGATAGGTGGCGGCGACGGTGCTGGTATCGGTGGTATCCGGCATCGGGCGGCCGATCAGACCGGCCGCACCTCGACCACTTCCGGAACGTAATGGCGCAGCATGTTCTCGATCCCCATCTTCAGGGTCGCGGTCGAGCTCGGGCAGCCCGAGCAGGAACCCTGCATGTGGAGATAGACCACGCCGTCCTCGAAGGAATGGAAGATGATGTCGCCGCCATCCTGTGCGACCGCGGGCCGCACCCGGGTCTCCAGCAGCTCCTTGATCTGGGCGACGACCTCGTCGTCCTCGTCATCGGTCGCGGCAGCGACGCCCGCGCCATCGGCGAGCAGAACCGGCTGGCCGGAGACGAAATGCTCCATGATGACGCCGAGCAGAGCCGGCTTCAGCACCGACCAGTCCTTGGCCGGCGATTTCGTGATGGTGATGAAATCCTGGCCGAGGAACACGCGCTCGATGCCATCGACCTTGAACAGGCGCTCAGCCAGCGGCGAGCGGCCGGCGCCCTCGGCCGTGGCGAAATCCACGCTGCCCGAGGTCACGACCTCGCGGCCCGGCAGGAATTTGAGAGTTGCCGGGTTCGGGGTTTCTTCCGTCTGGATGAACATGGAAGGCTCCACTAATCTCTATAAGACTGTATTGCCTCGAAGATGGGCGATGCCGAATAGCCCTTCAACCCCAATCTGTCTAAGGGTATGGGCTCCGTAAGGTACTGGCTGATCAGGATTATGGCCGCCTCCACCAACACCGAGACAGTATCGACCGACCTTACGCAACCGGTCGATTCCGACCCAAACCGCCGCACCGTCGTTGACTGGGTGCCGGCGCGGCAGCGCCGTGCCCAGGAGCAACGCGCGGGCCGGACGGAGCGCGCAGTGGCGCCGGCGGCGGTCGATCAGCTCCTGGCCGGCGATCCGGCGGGCAACCGGGCGTTCCGCTGGCTGCTGGAGGATGGCCGGCGCCTCTCCGACCTCGGCGATGTGGTGGCGGGGCTGGCGCGGGAGCTCGCGGCCGGCGGCCTGCCGCTGCAGCGGATCTATCTCGCACAACGCACCCTCCATCCGCAGATGGGCGCGCTCGGCTTCCTGTGGAACCGGGGCGACACCACCGCGCAGCTGATCGAGCGCGAGCATTCCGTCACCACCAGCGCCGCCTATCTCCTGAGCCCGATGCGGCGGATCTACGAGGAGGGCGAGAAGCTGATCCGGCGCCGCCTGGTCGGGCCGCAAGCCGAGCTCGACTTCCCGGTGCTGAAGGAGCTCAAGGAGGCCGGCGCCACCGACTATGCGATCTTCGGCCTCGATCTTGACGGCGAGGCGCGCGCCTCGATGTCGATCACCACCGATGCGCCGGAGGGATTCAGCGACGCGCAGATCGCCGGGGTCGGCGCGCTGATGCCGCTGATCGCCATGGTCGCCGAGGCGCATGAGTGGCATCGCCTGGCGAAATCGCTGCTGGAGATCTATCTCGGCGCGGATGCCGGGCGGCAGGTGCTGGGCGGCATCGTGCGCCGCGGCCAGGCGACCACCATCGCCGCCGCGATCTGGTTCTGCGACCTGCGCGACTTCACCGCGATGTCGAACCAGCTACCGCGCGACGAGGTGATGGCGGTCCTCAACGACTATTTCGACGCCATGGCGCAGCCGGTGCACGCCCATGGCGGCGAGATCCTGAAGTTCATCGGCGACGCCATGCTGGCGATCTTCCCGATGCAGGACGACCTCGACCGCGACAACCGTTGCCACGTGGCGTTGCAGGCGGCGTTCGAGGCGTTCGAGAGCCTGGACGGATTGAACGAGATGCGCGCCAGCGCCGGCAAGCCGCCGATCCGCGCCGGCATCGGCCTCCATGCCGGCTCGGTCTCCTATGGCAATATCGGCGCCGCCATCGGCAACACGGCGCGGCTCGACTTCACGGCGATCGGGCCGGCGGTCAACCTCGCGTCCCGCATCCAGGGACTCTGCCGTGGCCTCAACCGCCAGCTGCTCGCCTCCAAGGCCTTCGCCTCGCCCTGCGGCTCGCTGCTGACGCCACTCGGCAAGTTCGACCTCGCCGGCTTTCCGGAGCCGCAGGAGATCTACGGCTTGCCGGAGTGAGGCGGGAGTTCGACATCCCGAGCCGTCGTGGCCGAACTTGGTTCGGCCATCCACGCCTTTTCTTCCCGACGTTCCAAAGGCGTGGATCCCCGCGCCAAGCGCGGGGATGACGACCGAGAAGACGGAGAGAGCCATGGCTGCTTACGTCATCGTCCAGGAGAACATGCACGGCGACCAGGCGCCGTTCGAGGAATACCGCAAGCACGTGATCTCGACCTTCGAGCCCTATGGGGGCAAGTTCCTGGCGCGGGGCGGTACGGTGACGGTGCTCGAGGGCGCATGGCCGTCGGAGCGCACCGTGATCCTGGAGTTCCCGTCGCGCAAAGCCGCCGAGGACTGGTACCACTCTCCGGCCTATCAGAAGATCCTGCCGCTGCGGCTGCAGTGCATGACCAGCAATTTCGTGATCATGGACGGGGTCTAGAGCGCCGGTTCTTCCAGCAGGCTCATTCAGGGAACATCGCGGCGGCGTCAACCCCCACCCTTACCCGCCCCCATCTTGGGGGCGGGAAGAAGGAGAGAACCTTCGCTCTTATCGTCCCGCCATCGCTCTCACGATATGCAGCGCTTCAAGAAAATCCCTCGCCCCCAAGATGGGGGCGAGCTGGAGTGGGGGTTGACGCCGCCGCAACGCTACAGACCGCGCACTCCCCTCACGCGATGTGATCGATGTCGTCGTGGCTGAGGTTGCCGGGGACGATGGTGACGGGGAGGCGGAGCTTGCCGACATACTTGCTGGTCAGGGCCTGGACCAGCGGGCCCGGCCCCTTCGGGCCGGTGGCGGCGCCGAGGACCAGGATCGAGATCGAGGGCTCCTCGTCGATCAGCTTCATCACCTCCTCGCGCCGGTCGCCCTCGCGGAAATAGAGCACCGGCATGGCGCCGGAGAGCTTCTGCACCTCGGCCGCCATCTTCTGCATCAGCGCTTCCGCCTGCTGGCGCGCCTCGTCGCGGATGAGGCGCGAGATGCCGATCCATTCCTGCATGTCCTCGGGCTGGGTCACATGCAGCATGGCGACCCGGCCACCGGTCTTCTTCGCCCTGAGACAGGCATAGCGGATCGCGAGCTTAAGCTCCGGCGTCTCGTCGACCACGACCAGGAAGACGCGGCTAGCGGCGGTAGCCGTTGTCGTTTCGTTGTCGTTCTCGGCCATGGCGCTATCTCCTGCGGAAGGCGAGATGGGCGAGCCAGCCGAACAGCAGCGCCGTGAGGACGGCGATCATGCCGTAGCCGGCGGAGTAGCGATGGGCGAAGTCGTAGACGTCGGCGCTGAATCCGGCGCGGTTCACCAGCAGCGGAAAGCTCTGCGCGTCCACGATCCTGCCCTCCCGCGCGAGATAGACCTCGACGGTATAGATACCGGGCGGCACGCTGGAGGGAAAGGCGAAGCTGGTGCGGAAGAGACGCTCGCCGACGAAGCTCACATGCCCGATCCGGTCGCTGTAGAGGCCGCGCGCCTCCCTGATCCTCAAGAGCGCCGCGGCGTAGTCGGCGATGTCCGGCGCGGTCGCCTCGATCGCCTGCGGATTCATCGCCTCGACGCCGAGCTGGTAGCGGGCGCGCATCTCCGGCGTCACCACTTCCTCCAGCGGCTTCGAGGCGGCGATCGCGTAGAAGCCCGGCACGCCGTCGAACCGCACGTAGGGGCCGTTGGTCCAGATGCCGAGGTTGCGGGTCTTCTTGACGACGTCGATCCGCCCGCCGATCAGGTCGCCGCCGCGGGCATAGGGCCCGTGCACCACGGCGATCACCTCGCCCTTGCCCTCGATCGCGCCGAACAGCGTCAGCTCCGCGCCGGCAAAGCCCGAGGTGATCTGGATCCGATGCACGACCAGGTCGGCGACGATGTCCTTGGCGGCGGCGGGCGCCGCCGCCAGCAGCAGGATCAGCAGTGCGGCGAAGCGGCCCCTCACGATGCGGCGCCGCGAACGATTATGGCATAGAGCTCGCGCGGCGTCGCGACCAGTTGATAGAGCAGACCGCCGGCGACGGTGAGCACAACCAGCGCCATCAGCAGCCGGAGCTGTTCCGCCGGGAGCCTGGCGCCCCAGCGGCCGCCGTACTGGGCGCCCACCACGCCACCCAGGGTCAGGATGAGCGCCAGCAGCAGATCGACGGTGTGGTTCTGAATCGCCTGCAGGTAGGTGACGTAGGCTTGGACGAAGATAACCTGGAACAGCGAAGTGCCGATCACGACGCCGGTCGGCATGCCGAGCAGATAGATCATGGCCGGCACCAGCATGAACCCGCCGCCAACGCCCATGAGCGAGGAGATCAGGCCGACGCAGAAGCCGATGCCGATCGGCAGCAGGGCACTGATGTACAGCCGCGACTTCCGGAAACGCATCTTGAAGGGCAGGCCCTGCGCCCAGTTGTGCTGATGCAGCTTGGTCACTTGGCCTTCCCGCCGGCGCGCGCGCCGCAACGTGTTGACGGACTCGATCGCCATCACGATGCCGATCGAGCCCAGAACGACGACATAGATGATGGCAATGAAGAGATCGATCTGCCCGAAGCGTTTCAGCAGCGTGAAGACCGCGACGCCCAGGCTCGAGCCGGCCATGCCGCCTGCGAGCATGACGCCGCCCATCTTGAAGTCCACCGCGTCGCGCGCCCAATGTGCGAGCACACCCGAAACCGACGAGGCGACGACCTGGTTCGACTGGCTGCCGACCGCAATCGCCGGCGGTACGCCGATGAAGATCAGCAGCGGGGTCATGAGAAAGCCGCCGCCGACCCCGAACATCCCCGAGACCAAGCCGGCCAGGATCCCGATGCCGAGCATCAGGACGACATTCATCGAGACCTCGGCGATGGGCAGATAGATCTGCAGGCTGAAGAACCAGTCGGAAATCGCCTGCAATGCGGTCAAGACGCCGGTCCCCCGAAAGTCAGCAAGCCAGTCGCACGACTGGGTTCGGAACCGGAAACCGGAATCGGGACGGCCGCGGATGCCTTTCCGGGGCTCCGACTCGGGACCGATGGCCAATCGTGTCCCAATCTACGCCCGCGATTCGGCGGAAGGAAGCGAGAGCCCGGATTGGCCTAGGGTTTTTGGGTCGCGGGGGGCCAGGATCACACGCCCGTCGTGTTGGAGGAGGCATCCTTTCAGACACTGACGATCCGCAGTCGGCGGATCGCTATTTGATGAGAACGTCGTTCAGCTCTTCGAGCTGGGCGCGGGCGCGGATCAGGTAGAAGCCCTGGGACGCCAGGTGATTGGGCTGCATCAGCGCATCGGGGCGGCCGTTGATGATGATCCAGGGCCGGAGCTGGGCGCCTTCCATCAGGCTCGCCACCATGCGGTCCCAGATCGGCTGGGCGCCTTTCTCCTTCAGGATGTCGGCGAAGTCCTTGCCGAGGTCGCGCAGGATCAGGGCATCGGCATAGAGCCGGCCCTTGTTCTGGTAGAAGACGTCGTCGGCATGGAGGTCGATCCAGGAACCGGAGAAGTTGTCGATCTGCTGGTTGGTCTTCTCCGACCGGTCGCCGAGATCCTTGCCCATCTTGTCGAGGGCGCTGATCAGGTTGTCGGCGCGCTTCTCGAACGCCGCCTGGCCGCCGGCGAGACGCGTGTTGTAGGAGAGCATCGCCTTGATGCCGCGTCGATACTGCTCCTCGCTGCTCGAGGTCGGCATCAGCGAGCCGGTGTTCCAGACCCAGACGTCGGGCGGATAGTTGAATGCGCCGGCCGCGATCTGGAGATCGGGGTCGGCGCTGCTGGTGCCGCGGTTGCGGCCGATCTCATCCTGGAGCTCGAGGGCGAAGCGCTTCACCGCGTCGCGGATGCCGATCTGGTAGTTGGGCATGTTGTCCAAGGCCCAGCCCGGCATGAAGAAGGGATCGTTGGCCGGCCAGTCGGTCTGGTTCACCTCGCGGTCCATCAGGGCCGCCGCCATCGCCACCGCCTGGCTGGCGCCGGGCGGCACCTGGGGCGCCGCGAAATCCGGATCGTCGTTGATCTTGTGGGTGAGCAGCATGCCGATCGGGTAGTAGAGCACCACGATCAGGACGAATACGATCGCGGCCCACTTGATCGCCCGCCAGGACCAGTGGGGCGTGCCGCCGGTCCCCGGGGCGCGGCCCGGCCGCTTCCCCAACCAGCGCGAATACCAGCGACGGCGCCCGGTTGCGGGTTCGTCGATCAGCAGGTCGTCGGACATCAAGAGGCTTTCCGGGCAGGGCGGGGCGAATACCCCTTCTACATGGCGTGTCTTCCTTGCGGCTGCAAGCGCCCGATTGCCGCCCCTTCAAACTGCGAGTCCGGTCGGGTAGAGATCATCTCGGACGTCAATCGGGGGAAGGTGGATGGCTTCGACAATCAAGTCTCTGTTCGGCCTCAACGACCGCGTCGCCGTCGTGACCGGCGGCGCCAGCGGCATCGGCCTCGCCAGCGCGGCGCTTCTCGCCGAGGCCGGGGCCAGGGTCGCAGTGGTCGATCGTGACCGGGCCGAGGCCGAGAAGGCTTACGCCGGGCTTTCCGGTGCCGGCCACCTGGCGCTCGGCGCCGACGTCGCCCAGGAGGCCGAGGTCGATGCCGCCTGCGCCGAGATCGCAAAGCGCCTCGGACGGATCGACGTGCTGGTCAACTGCGCCGGCATCGCGATCCGCCGGCCGGCGACCGAAGTCTCGCTGGCGGACTGGGACAAGGTGATCGCGGTCAACATGACCGGCACCTTCCTGTTCTCGCGCGCCGCGGCACGGCACATGATCGCCGCGGGCCGGGGCGGATCGATCGTGCAGATCGCCTCGATCATGGGTCTCTCGGGCGGCGGCCTCTATCCCAACATCTCCTACCAGACCAGCAAGGGCGCCGTCGTCAACATGACCCGCGCCCTCGCCGTCGAATGGGCGCCGCATCAGATTCGCGTCAACGCCGTGGCGCCGACCTGGGTGAAGACGCCGTTCATCGCCGGGCTGATGCAGCAGCCGGAGCTGATCAAGCGCATCGAGAGCGTCACACCCTTGGCGCGGCTTGCGGAGCCGGAGGACGTGGCCTCGGCCGTGCTTTATCTCGCCAGCCCCGCCGCGGGCATGGTGACCGGCCACACCTTGTTCGTGGATGGCGGCTTCCTGGCACAATGACGCCACAATCCGCCCCGGAACCCGGGTCCGGAGCCCGGGTTCTTCCCTCGATCGAGGCAGGTTTTCGAGGGAGCGTCGCCATGAAGATCGACCGGAAGACCAGATTCTCCCAGGCGCTGGTCGGCACCGCCGCGGGCTTCGCGCTCTTTGCCGGCTTCACCGGCAGCGCCCATGCGCAGGCCAAGTTCTATCCGGACGGCACCAACTGCTCGATGCTGCCCGACAACGAGCTGGTCGCCTGCCAGAACCAGATCTATGCGCGCCAGCTGCGCTCCGGGGAGAGTGCTTCGGTGACGACGCCATCGGACCAGACCGAGATCCCCGGCAGCAACATCGCGCGCGGCACGGATAATGATCTCGGCGGCATCGTGCCCGGCGCCGAGACCGATACGCCGACCGCGCTCGTGCCGCAGTCCATGCCCAGCGCGGCGCCGAGCGGCCCGATGCAGCTCCCGGGGCCGGAAGGCACCACGCAGTGAGGGCGTGACGCGCGGTCAGTTGCCGCGCGCGGCGCGGAGGAAGCCGACCGTATCCTCGACCTCGCGCAGGATCGGCTCGGCGATCGCATGGGCGCGGTGCGCGCCCTCGCTCAAGACCCGGTCGATCTCGTCGGGATGCGCCAATAGGCGTTTCATCTCCGCGCCGATCGGCCCGAGGGTCGTGACCGCGAGATCGGTCAGCTCCTTCTTGAAGACCGAGAACTCCTTCCCGGCCATCTGCCGCACGACGTCGCCGATCTCCCGGTCCGAAAGCGCCGCATAGATCGCGAGCAGATTGAACGCCTCCGGTCGCTCCGCCTCGGCTTCCGGCGTCGGATGCCCCTTCGGGTCCAGAGCCTCCGGTCCCGGCAGCGGGTTGGGATCGGTCTTCGCCTTGCGGAGCTTCAGCGCGATCGCATCGGCCTCGTCGGTCATCAGGATCCGGCTGTAGTCCGAGGGATCGGACTTCGACATCTTCTTCGCGCCGTCGCGGAGCGACATCACCCGCGCGGCCGGGCCGCCGATGACGGGATTGGGCAACGGGAAGAGCTCGCGTCCATAATCGGTGTTGAACTTCTGCGCGATGTCCCGCGCCAGCTCGAGATGCTGCTTCTGGTCCTCGCCGACCGGCACGTGCGTCGCCTTGTAGGCGAGGATGTCCGCCGCCATCAGCACCGGATAGTCGTAGAGGCCGACCGAGGCCGCCTCGCGATCCTTGCCCGCCTTCTCTTTGAACTGGGTCATGCGGTTGAGCCAGCCCATGCGGGCGACGCAGTTCAGGATCCAGGCGAGCTGCGCATGGGCGCGGACCTGGCTCTGCGCGAAGATGATGCCGCGCTTGGCGTCGATGCCGGAGGCGATGTAGGCCGCGGCCACCTGGCGGATGTTGTGCGGCAGCTCCTTCGGATCCTGCCACAGCGTGATGGCGTGGAGATCGACGACGCAGAAGATGCACTCGTAATCCTGCTGCATCCTGACCCAGTTCCGCACCGCACCCAGGTAGTTGCCGAGGTGCAGGGTGTGGGTCGGCTGGATGCCGGAGAAGATGCGGCCTTTCATGAGCAGGGTCCGGTTCGGTTGGTAATTCTCGTTCGGGGCCGCCCTTATCGCCGCTCAAGCCTGGAATCGCAAGGAAATTGCCGGTTTTGGCGATACCGGCCGTTACAAAGCTTCCGGCGCCTCCTATTGATTCCGGAGGTTAAAGCCCTAATATTATTGCCGAGATTGGAACGCCCAGGGCTTCGGCCCGGGTTCGGACAAAGGGAGCGGATAACAATGGCGATCGGACCGGAAAATCGGACCGTCTATCGGACCGCGGCACGGGACCAGGCCCTCGGCATCGACCAGGGTCTGCGCTCCTACATGCTGAAGGTCTACAACTACATGGGCCTCGGCCTCGGCATCTCAGGCGTGGTGGCCTATGCCGTGGCTAGCGGTGTCGAGAGCGGCGCCGGCTGGGCCATCGCGCTCATGCGGGCGCATTGGTTGTTCGCTCTGCTCGGCATCGGCCTGGTGTTCTTCCTAAGCTTCGGCCTCCGCCGCATGCAGGCGTCGACCGCCTTCGCCTCGTTCCTGGCCTATGCGGCGGTCAACGGCGTCTGGCTGACGCCGGTGCTACTGGTCTACACGCACACTTCGGTGGCTTCGACCTTCTTCATCACGGCCTCCATGTTCCTGGCGACCAGCCTGTTCGGTTACACCACCAAGCGCGATCTGAGCGGCATGGGCAGCTTCCTGTTCATGGGGCTGATCGGCCTTCTGATCGCGATGCTGGTCAACATCTTCCTGCAGTCGAGCGCGGTGGCCTTCGCCATTTCTGCGATCGGCGTCCTGCTCTTCACCGGCCTCACCGCCTATGACACGCAGAAGATCAAGGAAATGTATGTCGACGGCGACGGGCAGGAGATTGCCCGCAAGAAGTCGATCATGGGCGCGTTGACGCTGTACCTCGACTTCATCAACCTCTTTATCTTCCTGCTGCAGTTCCTCGGCAACCGCCGCTGAGCGGCAGCCTACATCGATCAAAGAGCCGGGGCCCGCGAGGGCCCCGGTTTTCTTTTGCCTTCGATGAAATTGGTCCCGGTGAAATTCGCGGGGTCAATTTCAACATCCGGATTGACAAGCCGCGGCCGGCGCAGCGTAATTGGCGCGAAGCCCGCATGAAGAACCATCAAGAAGCCGGGCGACTTCCGACAGGGGTGGCGTACCTTCCATGGCCGAAGACGGCATCGACGTTCGATTCGACAAGGTCAGCAAGCATTTCGGCGAGGTGGCCGCGGTCGATGGCGTCTCGTTTGCACTGAGGCGCGGCTCGTTCCATTCCTTCCTCGGCCCATCGGGCTGCGGCAAGACCACCAGCCTCCGACTCATCGCCGGCTTCGAGCAGCCGAGCCTCGGCAACGTGGAGATCGCCGGACGGTCCATGGTCGGGATCCCCGCCTATCGCCGGCCGGTCAACATGGTGTTCCAGCACTACGCGCTCTTCCCGCACATGGACGTCGCCGCCAATGTCGGCTACGGCCTCCGGCAGCGCAAACCCCGGCCCGAGCAGAGCGAGATCGACCGCCGCGTCGCCGAAGCCCTCGAGCTCGTGCGCCTGCCGCATCTCGCGAAGCGCCGGATCTGGGAGCTCTCGGGCGGACAGCAGCAGCGCGTCGCCCTCGCCCGCGCGCTCATCAACCGGCCAACCGTGCTGCTGCTCGACGAGCCGCTGGCGGCGCTCGACCGCAAGCTCCGGCGCGAGATGCAGATCGAGCTGCAGAACCTGCAGCGCGAGGTCGGCATCACCTTCGTCCTGGTGACCCACGACCAGGAAGAGGCGCTCTCCATGTCCGACACGATCGGCATCATGAAGGACGGCAGGATCGTGCAGATGGGGACGCCGGAGGAGCTCTATGACGCACCGGTCAACCGCTACGTCGCGGACTTCGTCGGCGAATCGAATTTCCTCAAAGGCGAGGTCGCGGCGAGCGACGCCGCCGGTGCGGCGATCCGCATCGAGAGCGGCATCACGCTCCGCGCCGCCTACAGCCGCCTCGGCGCGCCCTTGAAGGTCGGCGAGGCCGGCGTCGTCGCGGTGCGGCCGGAGGTGATCGGCCTCTACCGGCCCGGCACGGCCCCCGGCGATCTCGATTGCGCGGCGGAGGCGCATATCTTGAACCGCATTTATCTCGGCGACCACAGCGAGTTCTCGGTCCGCGCCGAAGGGCTCGGCGACCTGCTGGTGCGCCTGCCGAAGGCGGTGGAAACGGCGGGCCTCGAGCCCGGCGCCGCCGCCATCGTCGGCTGGCGCGGTCACCAGGCGTTGGCCCTCAGCGAAGGTTAGAAAGAATCGGCGCGCCGCTGCGACGGCCGGCGCCGCCCGACACCAACGCCGTCGCATGAGCAGGAGGCTTCCCATGGATCCGCGTAAAGAATTTCTCCGGCAATTGCGCCGTTATCAGAAGGGCTCGATCTCGCGCCGGCACTTCCTCGGCGTGACCGGACTCGGCACCGCGGTCGCGGTGATGGCGCAGGCCGTGCCGGGCCTCAGGCCGCGCCCCGCCTTCGCCGGCGATCTCGGCGACAAGGTGGCGCTCACCAGCTGGCCGAACTACCACGACCAGAAGGACCTCGACGCCTTCGGCGACAAGACCGGCTGCAAGGTCGAGTTGACCGTGTTCGGCTCCAACGAGGAGATGTACGCCAAGCTGAAGGCCGGCGGCACCGGCTGGGACGCTTTCGTGCCCACCAACTACACGATCGAGAACTACGTGAAGGACGGGATCATCGATCCGCTCGACCTCGCGCAGATCCCGAACTACGACCCCAGCCAGTACACCGATCTGCGCTTCACCAAGCCCGGCACCATCGACGGTAAGGTCTATGCGGTGCACAAGGACTGGGGCACTACCGGCTATTGCGTGAACACCAAGACCGTCACCGAGAAGATGAGCACCTGGAAGGAGTTCTGGGACCTGCTGCGGACCAAGTACAGCGGCAAGGCGACGGTGCACGACTACCAGCTCACCACCATCGGCAACGCCCTCAAGTACTACGGCTACTCCTTCAACTCGAACGACGAGAAGGAGCTGGGCGAGGCGGAGAAGCTGCTCTTGGACGCGAAACCGCACCTCTTCGGCATCACCAGCGACTACCAGCCGGCGATGCGCAACGGCGACGCGGTGCTCGCCGTGGCCTGGACCGGCGACGCAAAGCAGCTGCACAAGGATCTCCCCGAGATCATCTACGTGATCGGCAAGGAAGGCGGCGAGATCTGGTCCGACTTCTACGCAATCCCCAAGGAAGCGCCGAACAAGAAGGCGGCCTACGCCCTCATCAACTTCCTGCTGGAGCCGGACATCAACAAGAACGAGGTCCTCTTCCACGGCTATCCGGTCGCCGACAAGCGCGTGCTCGCGCTGTTGCCGCCCGACATGCTGAAGGACGAGATCATGTTCCCGGCCGCCGAGGCGCTGACCCCGCTGGAGTTCGGCGCTGCCGCGACCCTCACCAACCCCGCGCGCGCCGAGATCATGGCCCGCTTCAAGTCCGCCTGATCGGGCGTTGATTGACATCGGCTCCCGCCCCGGGCTTTGCTCGGGACGGGAGCCTTCTTTTTCGACCGGATCGATTCATTGACCGCTGAAACCGCCAATCCCAAGCCGCGCCCCGAGAGGTCGCGCTGGCTGACGCCGCTCCTGATGGCGCCCTCGGCGCTCTGGTTCCTGTTCCTGCTGGTGCTGCCGCTCTGTGTCGTGGTGGTCTATTCCTTCGGCGAGCGGGCCCAGACCGGCGGCTACCAGGCCGCCTTCACCTTCGCCAACTACCTCAACCTCCCGGCGCGCCTGACCGCGTTCAAGAATACGCTGACCCTGGCGCCGGCCGGGACGCTGATTTGCCTCCTCGCCGGCTATCCCCTCGCCTATTTCCTCGCGGTCAAGGTCAAGCCGAAGAACCGGCTGCTGCTCATGATCCTGGTGATCGTGCCGTTTTGGACCAGCTTCCTGATCCGCACCTATGCCTGGATGTTCATCCTCGGCGGCCGCGGCCTGCCGGCGCTGCTGGAGTTCTTCGGCCTGCCGCATATCCAGATGATCAACACCCAGGCCGCCGTCCTGGTCGGCATCATCTACGGCTACCTGCCGCTGATGGTGTTCCCGATCTATGTGTCATTGGAGAAGCTCGACAAGCGCCTCCTGGAAGCCTCGGACGATCTGGGTGCCACGCCCTTCGGCACCTTCCGCCAGGTGACTCTGCCTTTGTCGGCGCCCGGCGTCATCACCGGCTGCATGCTGGTCTTCATCCTGCTGATGGGCGAGTACCTCATTCCGCAGATGCTGGGCGGCGGCAAGGTGTTCTTCATCGGCAACGCCCTCGTCGATCTCTTCCTGCAGTCGCTGAACTGGCCGTTCGG
>DATKNM010000483.1:0-2508 GCA_035541335.1 Binatia bacterium | reverse complement strand
ATCATCCTGGTCTATGCGCTCTCCGGCTTCTGCTCGGCGCTGGTCGGCTCGATGCTGACCGGTTTCTCCGGCCAGGCAAGCCTCGGCATGGGCGACGAGTACATGCTGCCCTCGATCGCCGTCGTGGTGGTGGGCGGCACCCTGATCACCGGCGGGCGCGGCAGCTATCTCGGGATGGTCGGTGGCGTGCTGCTGCTGACGGCGCTGCAAACTTTGCTCGCGGGCACGACCCTGCCCTATGCGACCAGGGTCATCATTTTCGGGCTCGTGGTGCTGGCGGCCGTGGTCGCGCTCCGCGAGCGGCACAATTAGGAGAGCTTGCATGGCGGAGCTTCAGGGACGGACACTTGAAGGACGGACGTGGGTCGAGGGGCTGAAGCCCGGCCTCAGGGTGGCGGTTTCCGCCGGCGCCTCCGGGATCGGCCGGGCGATCTCCGACATGCTGATCCGGCACGGTGCCCGGCTGCACATCTGCGATGTCGCCGACGACTTCCTCGCCGACTTCCGGAAGGCATATCCGAAGCATGGTGTCACCAAGGCCGACGTCTCGAAGGAGGCCGATGTCGATCGCTTCTTCGCCGAGGCCAAGGCCTCGCTCGGCGGTTTGGACGCCCTCATCAACAATGCCGGCATCGCCGGACCGACCGGCGGGGTCGATGAGATCAAGCCGGAGGACTGGCGGCGCTGCATCGACATCGACCTCACCGGACAGTTCCTCTGCGCGCGCTTGGCGGTGCCGATGCTGAAGGCCGCGGGCGGCGGCGCCATCGTCAATATGTCCTCGGCGGCGGGACGGCACGGCTATGCCTTCCGGACACCCTATGCGGCGGCGAAGTTCGGCGTGGTCGGCTTCACCCAGAGCCTCGCCAAGGAGCTCGGGCCGAGCAACATCCGGGTCAACGCCATCCTGCCTGGCATCGTCGAGGGGCCGCGGATCGAGGGCGTGATCAAGGCCCGGGCCGAGCAACTCGGCGTCTCCTACCAGGAGATGGAGAAGGAATACCTGGAGAAGGTCTCGCTGCGCCGGATGGTCTCGCCGCACGACGTCGCCGCGATGGTGCTGTTTCTTCTGTCGCCGATGGGCGAGAATATCTCCGGGCAATCGCTCGGCGTCGACGGCAACGTCGAGACTTTGTAGGAGAGAATATCCATGGCCGTTGTTGCCATCGTCGGAACCGGTCTGGTCGGCCGCGCCTGGGCCATCAGCTTCGCCCGCGCGGGTCATGAGGTCCGGCTTTACGACGAGGCTGCGGGTGCCGCGGAGAAGGCCGTCGCCTTCGCCCGCGAGATGACCCAGCCGCTGGAACAGGAAGGGCTGCTGGAGGGCCAGACGGCCGGCCAGGTCATCGCGCGGATGCATCCCGCACCGAGCCTCCATGCTGCCTTGGCGGGTGCCGCCCATGTCCAGGAGAACACGCCCGAAGACCTCGCCGTGAAGCAGAAGGTGTTCGCGTGGCTCGACGCCGTGGCGGCGCCGGAGACCGTCCTCGCGAGCTCGACCTCGGCGATCCTGCCTTCGAAGTTTACCGAGACCCTGAAGGGCCGCAACCGCTGCCTGGTGATGCATCCGATCAACCCACCCTATCTCATCCCGGCGGTGGAGATTGTGCCGGCCCCCTGGACCGACCCTGCCGCGGTCGAGCAGACGCGGAAGCTCGCGGTCGCATCGGGCCAGGCGCCGATCGTGATGAAGCGGGAGCTCGACGGCTTCGTCATGAACCGGATGCAGGGTGCCTTGCTGGAGGAAGCATTCCGCCTGGTCGCCGACGGCTATGCCTCGGTCGAGGACGTCGATGTCGGCATCCGCGAGGGCCTCGCCTTGCGCTGGTCCTTCATGGGACCGTTCGAGACCATCGATTTGAACGCGCCCGGCGGCGTCAAGGACTACTGCGAACGGTACCAGCAGATCTATTCGCGCCTATTCCCGTCGATGCAGCGCCGGGTCGATTGGGCGGGCGAGGTGATGCAGACCGTCGAGAAGGAACGCCGCGCAAAGCTGCCGGTGGCCGACCTGCCGCGCCGCCACGTCTGGCGCGACCGCCGGCTGATGGCGCTGATCGCCCACAAGCGCAAGGCGGCGAAGGACATCGGATCCTAGGCAAGAGAAGACCCATGGCCCAGAAACGGAAAGTCATCATCACCTGCGCCGTCACCGGCGCGATCCATACGCCCTCGATGTCGCCCTATTTGCCGGTGACCGCGAGCGAGATCGCCGATGCGGCGATCGGCGCGGCGGAAGCGGGCGCGGCGATCGTCCATCTCCATGCCCGGGATCCGAAGACCGGCAAGCCCGACCAGACGCCGGAGGCCTTCGAACCCTTCCTGAAGGTGATCAAGCAGAGCTCGAACTGCGTGGTGAACCTCACCTCCGGCGGCGCGCCCTGGATGAAGATCGAGGAGCGGATCCAGCCCTCGGTCCGCTTCAAGCCCGAGGTCGCCTCGCTCAACATGGGCTCGATGAACTTCGGCCTCTTTCCGATGCTGAACCGCTTCAAGGAGTTCAAGCAT
>DATKNM010000482.1:0-13108 GCA_035541335.1 Binatia bacterium | reverse complement strand
ATCTGCGCCGCCTGGTAATAGGCGTCGGGAATGGCGCGGAGGCCGGCATAGGCGAGCAGGGCGACCAGCGGGGTCCAATGCCAGACGTCCATCACGATCACGGTGACCCAGGCCGCCAGCGGGTCGGCGGTGTAGTTGTAGTCGATCCCGAGCGCGTTCACGACATAGCCGGCAAGGCCGATGTCGCCGCGGCCGAAGATCTGCCAGATCGTGCCGACCACGTTCCACGGGATCAGCAACGGCAGCGCCAATACCACCAGGCTCAGCGACGCGCGCCAGCCCTTCACCGGCAAAGCCCGGGCGACGGCGATCCCGAGCGGGATCTCGATCGCCAGGATGATCGCGGAGAACATGATCTGGCGAACCAGGGCGTCGTGCAGGTCGGGATCGGTCAGGACACCGGCGAAGAACTCCGTCCCGACGAAGACCCGGTTGTCCGGGCCGAGAATGTCCTGGACCGAATAGTTGACGACGGTCATCAGCGGAATGATGGCGCTGAAGGCCACGGTGACGAAGACCGGCAGGACCAGGAACCAGGCGCGATTGTCTTGGATCTTCTGCATGGCGCGCTCCTCAGCTCCTCTCGCTCACGTCAGCGCCCGGTCGTCGGCATAGAGCCGGGTCCATTCGGGCGGGAAGCGCAGATGCGCCGTGCCGGCGGAGACCTGCTCGTCCTCGGAGACCTTCGCCATGACGAGCTGGTCGCCGAGCCGCGCCGAGACGATCTTGTAGTTGCCGAGGTCCTCGACCCGCTCGATCGGGCTCGGCACGCTGCTGGGCGTGCCCGGCCGCGTGAGCTCGACGAACTCCGGCCGGATGCCGAGCGTCAGCCGGGCGCCGGTCCCGCCGGCGCGCTGTGCCAGCGCCGGATCGAGCGGGATCCTGACGCTGCCAACGACCGCGTTGCCGCCTTCGACCGTGCAGGGCATCAGGTTCATGCCCGGGCTGCCGACGAAGAAGCCGACGAAGGTATGCGCCGGCTGCTCGAACAGCGCCTGCGGCGTGCCGAGCTGCACCACCTCGCCGCCGTACATGACGACCACCTGGTCGGCGAAGGTCATGGCCTCGACTTGGTCGTGGGTCACGTAGATCAGGCTCAGCTTCAGCTGCGCATGGATCTGCTTCAGCTTGCGCCGCAGGGTCCACTTCAGATGCTGGTCGATGGTGGTCAGCGGCTCGTCGAACAGCACCGCGGCGACGTCCGGCCGCACCAGGCCGCGGCCCATGGAGATCTTCTGCTTGGCGTCCGCCGAGAGGCCGCTGGCGCGGTTCTTCAGGTCGCCGGTCAGCTCCAGGATCTCGGCGATCTCCTCCACCCGCTTCCGGGTCTCGGAAGCGCCCCAGCCGCGGTTCCTGAGCGGGAAGGCGAGATTGTCGGCGACCGTCATGGTGTCGTAGATCACCGGGAACTGGAACACCTGGGCGATGTTCCGCTGCTGCGGATGGAGGAGCGTCACGTCCTGGCCGTTGAAGAGCACGCGGCCGGTGGTCGGGCGCAGCAGGCCGGAGATGATGTTGAGCAGAGTGGTCTTGCCGCAGCCGGACGGCCCCAGCAGCGCATAGGCCCCGCCGTCCTCCCAGGTCATCGTCAACTCATGGAGGGCGTAGTCTTCGCGCTTCACCGGCGTGGCGGCGTAGGAATGGCTCAGCGAGACGAGATCGATCCGGGCCATCGTTATCCTCCCACCGCCGGCGCGCCGACCAGCCGGTTCTCGGCGTCGAAGGCGAAGATACGGGCGCGGTCCAGCCAGACCCTGGCCGGCGCACCCAGCGCAAAGGAATGGACGCCCTTCACCTGGGCGATGAAGGTGAGCTGCTGATGGCGGAGATGGAGATAGGTCTCCGAGCCGCTGATCTCGGCGAGATCGACATTGGCGTCGATCGCGACGCCGTCGGCCCCGGCGGTCTGCAAGCTCACGTGGTTCGGCCGCACGCCGATCCGGTAGCGCCCCGGCTGGAGGTCGCGCATGTGGGCCGGCAGGGCGAAGGCGAGATCCGCGGTGAGCCGCACCTGGCCCTGCTCGATCGTGGCGTCCAGCAGGTTCATCGGCGGGTCGGAGAAGAGCTCGCCCACGCGCGTGGTCGCCGGGTGATGGAACACCTGCAGCGTCGGGCCGGATTGGAGGGCGCGGCCCTTGTCCAGCACCACGCAATGGCCGCCGAGCAGGAGCGCCTCGCTGGGCTCGGTCGTCGCATAGACCACGATCGTGTCGCGCCGGGCGAACAGGCTGCGGAGCTCGACCCGGAGCTCCTCGCGGAGCTTGTAGTCGAGGTTGACCAGCGGCTCGTCCAGCAGCAGCAGGTCGGCGCCCTTGACGATCGCCCGCGCTATCGCAGTGCGCTGCTGCTGTCCGCCGGAGAGTTCGTTCGGCAGCCGCTGCAGGAACGGCTCGATGTGCAGCAGTTTCGCCGCCTCGCGCACGCGATTATCGATTTCGCTCGCGGCGAGCCGGCCGCCGCCCTGGCGCAGCGGCGAGGCGATGTTCTCGTAGACCGTCAGCGAGGGGTAGTTGACGAACTGCTGATAGACCATGGCGACGCTGCGCTTCTTCACGCCGAGCGCGGTCACGTCCTTGCCGTCGAGGGCGATCTTCCCGGTGGTCGGCCGGTCGAGCCCCGCCAGCAGGCGCAGCAGCGAGGTCTTGCCGGCGCCGGTCGGCCCGAGGAGCACGTTCAGCCCGCTCGAGAATGCGCAGGTGATCTCGGCGAGATGCATCTCGCCTTCCATCATCTTGCCGAGGTTCTCGAGGTCGAGCTTCATGGCGATACGGTCATCCCTGGGCTCTTGCTCCCTTGTTGTGCGGCGTGTTCCGCGAACCAGGCGGCGAGGGCCGGGGCGGTCTCGGGCTCGACATGAAGACCGAGCTTCGAACGGCGCCAGAGCACGTCCTCAGGCGTCGCCGCCCATTCCTCGCGCTGGAGATAAACGACTTCGCGCTCATAAAGATCGGCGCCGAATCGGCGGCCGAGATCGTTGATTCCCCTGGCGTCGCCGATCACCCTCTCCATCCGCGTCCCATAGGCGCGGGCGAGGCGCCGGACCGTCGGCTCCGGCAGCCAGGGATAGCGCCGTATCTGGGCGGCGGCGAAGCCGGCGAAATCCGCGTCGGCGATGTCGCCGCCGGGGAGTGTCGCCCCGCGGGTCCAGTCGCCGCCGGCCTCGGGGAAATAGGGCTTCAGCTTCTGCAGCGCATGCTCCGAGAGCCGCCGATAGGTGGTGATCTTGCCGCCGAAGACATTGAGCAGCGGCGCCTGGCCGCCGTCGTCCTCGAGGTCGAGCACGTAGTCGCGGGAGACGGCGGAGGCGGATTCGCTGCCGTCCTCGTCGAACAGCGGCCGGACGCCCGAATAGTTCCAGACGACGTCGGCGGGCGAGATCGACTTCGCGAAATAGCGGTTCACCACGTCGCAGAGGTACTGCGTCTCCTCCGGGGAGATCGCGGTCTTTGCGGGATCGCCCTGATAGGGCACATCGGTGGTGCCGATGAGGGTGAACTTGTCCTCATAGGGAATGGTGAAGACGATGCGCCGGTCGGCGTTCTGCAGGATGAAGCAGTGGCTCCCCTCATAGAGCCGGTTGACGACGATATGGCTGCCCTTCACCAGGCGCAGGGTCGACGCCTCCTTGCGGCCGAGCTCGTTGGCGATGAACTCGCCGGCCCAGGGCCCCGCGGCATTCACGAGGGCCTTGGCCCTGACGGTGCGCGGTGCTCCGCCGTCGCTCCGGATCTCCGCCTCCCAGAGCTCTCCGACGCGCTTCGCGGCGGCGCAGGCGGTGCGGGTCAGGATGGTGGCGCCGCGCTCGCGGGCATCGACGGCGTTCAGGGCCACCATGCGCGCATCATTGGCCCAGCAATCGGAATATTCGAAGCCGGTCTCGTGGCCGGGCTTCAGCCCGTTGGAGTAGGGCGGTTGCCTGAGCGACACCCGCCTCGAGCCGGGCAGGCGCTTGCGGCCGCCGAGATGGTCGTAGAGGAAAAGGCCGATCTGGATCATCCAGGCCGGGCGCAGCGTCTTCTCGTGCGGCAGCACGAAGCGCAGCGGCCAGATGATGTGCGGCGCCGATTCCAGCAGCACCTCGCGCTCGCTCAGCGCCTCGCGCACCAGCCGGAACTCGTAGTATTCGAGGTAGCGCAGGCCGCCATGAATCAGCTTCGTGGAGGCGGAGGAGGTCGCGCTGGCGAGATCCCGGCGTTCCACCGCCAGCACTTTCAGCCCGCGGCCGGCCGCATCGCGCGCGATCCCGGTCCCGTTGATCCCGCCGCCGACCACCAGGATGTCGAACGCATCGCCGGCGCTCACGCCCAAGCCTCCATCCCGAGCATCTCCGGGGCGGAGAAGCGGACATGGAACCGTGGTCCGAACGCTACGTTGCGGTTGATCGACCCTGCCATCACTCCCCGGTCCGCCATTCTTGGGATCCTCGTCCCGGTGACGGTTTTCGAACCGTAACATCCGAAATCACTGTTCACAATCGAAAATGAGCGGGTCTCATTTGATCGATTTAGAAATATGAATGTGCGCTGCGAAAAGCCGAAAGAAACCCTTTCGACCTCGCTAGTTAGCGGGAAAGTTGAAGCCTGAAAACTCTAGTCGGCGACGTAGAGGCGGACGTCGTGCTCTTCGATCTGGTCGAGCACGGATTGCGGCGGCGTCCTGTCGGTGAAGAAGGCGTCCAGCATGGCGACATCGCCCAGCCGGACCATGGGCTTGCGCTCGAACTTGGTATGGTCGGCGACCAGGAACACCTGGCGCGAGTTCTCGATGATGGCCTGGGAGACGCGGACCTCGCGATAGTCGAAATCGAGCAGCGAGCCGTCGGCGTCGATCCCGCTGATGCCGATGATGCCGAAATCGACCCGGAAGTGGGAGACGAAGTCGCTGGCGGCCTCACCGACGATGGCGCGGTCGATCGGGCGCACCACGCCGCCGGCGATGATCACTTCCAGCGAGGGATTCTCGCAGAGGATCGAGGCCACCTGCAGGTTGTTGGTGATGACCCTGAGGCCGGAATGCTTCAAGAGCGCCCGCGCCACCTCCTCGTTGGTGGTGCCGATGTTTATGAACAGCGAGGAATCGTTCGGGATGTGCTGGGCGCAGAGCGCCGCGATCCGCTGCTTCTCGGAGAGCTGCTGGACCTGGCGGGTGCTGTAGGCGGTGTTCTCCACGCTGGAGGCGAGGCCGGCGCCGCCGTGATAGCGCTGGACCAGGTCCTGGTCCGAGAGCTCGTTGATGTCGCGGCGGATGGTCTGGGGCGTGACGTTGAAATGCTGCGCCAGGGCGTCGATCGACATGAAGCCGCGTTGCCGCACCAGGTTGACGATGCTGGCATGTCTCGCTTCACGTTGCATGCGGCGTTTCCCAGGGAGCGTTTCTATAGGCCTTTTGGGGCATCTTGCCACCGATGGCGCGAAATCGAAAGACCGTGTTCAAGGACGTGCGAAGCTGAAATACTCTGCGGCCCGGCTTCCGCGAAGGTTCGGAATCACGTATCGATAACGGGAAATCCAGCCGGCAGAGGCCGGAAATCCGCGCGATAGCGAAACAGCAGTGCGCGACAGGGGACAAAGAGCATGGCGAAGGATCTCATCCTCTCGATCGACCAGGGCACCACCAGCACCCGGGCGATCGCCTTCACCACCGCCGGCGAGCCGGTGGCGACCGCCCAGCGGGCGCTGCCGCAGATCTTCCCGGCGGACGGCTGGGTGGAGCACGACCCCGAGGAGATCTGGGGGGCGACCGTCGAGGTTTCAGAGCAGGTATTGGCCAAGGTCGGCGCCGAACGGTTCGGCGCCATCGGCATCACCAACCAGCGCGAGACCGCCGTCATCTGGGACCGCGAAACCGGGAAGCCGATTCACCACGCCATCGTCTGGCAGGATCGCCGCGGCGCGCCGCTCTGCAAGAAGCTCATCGAAGCCGGTCGCGAGCCGGAGATCCAGAAGAAGACCGGCCTCCTGATCGACTCCTATTTCTCCGCGACCAAGATCGCCTGGCTGCTGGAGAACGTGCCCGGCGCACGCACCGATGCGGAGCAAGGGAAGCTCGCCTTCGGCACCATCGACAGCTTCCTGCTCTGGCGCCTCACGGGCGGCAAGGTCCATGCGACCGACATCACCAATGCCAGCCGCACCATGCTCTACGACATCCACAAGCGCGGGTGGGACGAGGGTCTGCTTGAGCTCTTCGGCGTGCCGGCCTCGTTGCTCCCCGCGGTGAAGCCGAATGCCGGCGTCTTCGGCACCAGCGACCCGAAGGCACTCGGCGTCGCGCTGCCGATCGCCGGGATGGCGGGCGACCAGCAGGCGGCGGTGATCGGCCAGGCCTGCCTGAAGCCAGGCATGATCAAGAGCACCTACGGCACCGGCTGCTTCGCCCTCCTCAATACCGGGAGCGAGGCCAAGCCCTCGAAGAACCGGCTCCTGACCACCATCGCCTACCAGCTTGGCGACCGCTTCGCCTATGCCGTCGAGGGCAGCATCTTCGTCGCCGGCGCGGCGGTGCAGTGGCTGCGGGACGGGCTGAAGCTGTTCCAGGAGGCGGGCGATACCGACAGCCTCGCCAAGGCCGCGTCCAACAGCAGCAACGTCTATCTCGTGCCGGCCTTCACTGGCCTCGGCGCGCCCTATTGGGATCCGGAGGCGCGCGGCGCCTTGCTCGGCCTCACCCGCGACACGGGGATCGCCGAGGTGGTGCGCTCGGCGCTCGAGGCGGTCTGCTACCAGACCCAGGACCTGATGGCGGCAATGAGCGCCGACGGCGGCACCAGGCCGACAGCGCTCCGGGTCGATGGCGGCATGGCGCGCAACGACTGGGTGCTGCAGTTCCTGGCCGACATCCTGCAGCTTCCCGTCGAGCGGCCGCATGTGACCGAGACGACGGCCTTGGGTGCCGCCTTCTGCGCCGGGCTGGGCAGTGGCATGATTCCGGACGTCGCCGCGATCGAGCGGACCTGGCGCCCGGACCGGCGCTTCGAGCCGAAGATGACCGCCGCCGAGCGTGACCGGCGCTATGCGGGATGGCAGGATGCCGTCCGCCGTGTCCGGCACGCCGCACAACAGAGTGGAAAATGACCGAAGCCAGCACCCTTCCTTTCACCAAGACCCTGCTCGGCGACGAGTTCGCCGGCAGGCGCATCCTCGTCACTGGGAGCAGCCGCGGCATCGGCGCCGCCGTGGCGCTGGCCTTTGCCAATCTCGGCGCCAGGGTGGCGCTGCACGGCACCAAGAAGAGCGACGCCCTCGAGGAGACCGCGGCGGCGATCACGAAGCTGGGCGCGAAGCCCGTGGTCGCGATCGCAGATTACCAGGATCCGAAGGCGGTGGCGCGCTCCGTCGAGGAAGCGGCGACGGGCCTGGGCGGTCTAGATATCCTGATCAACAACGCCGGCACCATGATGGGGCGGGTGAAGGTCGCCGATGTCAGCGACGAGCACCTGGCCGGCGTGCTGGACCTCAATGCCCGCTCGGTGGCGGTCGCCTCGCGCACCGCGCTGCCCTATCTGCTGAAGGCCGAGCACGGCTGCATCGTCAACACCACCTCGATCGCGGCGCGGAGCGGCGGGGCCGCGGGCGCCGGCATCTATGCCGCGGCCAAGGGCTTCGTCTCCACCTTCACCCGGGCGCTCGCCGTCGAGATGGTGGAAACCGGGCTCCGCGTCAACGCAGTTTCGCCCGGCTTCATCCTGACCGACTTCCACCGCCGCTACTCGACGCCGGAGCGCGTGCAGTCGATGGCGAACGTGATCCCGATGAAGCGGGTCGGCACCGCCGAGGACTGCGTCGGTGCCTACCTCTTCCTCGCCTCGCACCGGCTGGCCGGCTACATCACCGGCCAGATCGTCGAGGTCAACGGCGGCCAGCTGATGCCGTGATCGACGGCGTCAGCCGACCGTGACGTGGATATCGGCTTCAATCGCGATGGCCGCGCCGTGGTTGGCGTGGACCGCATGGCCGGTCAGTATCGCCGTGTCCGGGGAGTTGTTCGAGTCGTGGGCCGTTGACAGGCTGAGCGTATCATTGTGGCCGCCGTTGATCGTCGGCACGTGACCGTGGCCGGCGATATCCAGCACATCTGCGATATGCAGGGTCGCGGCATCGGTGTGACGGCTGGTGAGGTCGGATGCGGGGCGTAAGGTCGGCGCCGGCAGATCGACCGTCTGGTCGGCGAACTTCAGATGCTCGAAGTTGACCAGGGTGTCGGTACCGTCGGCACCGTGGGTGGCGCCGTTCAAATCGGTGACGATCACGCCGTCGGCGGTCGTCGTGATCTTGTAGTCGGCGAGATTGCCGGAGAACACCGCGGTATCGTCGCCATCGCCGCCGTTCAGGTGGTCGTTTCCGGCGCCGCCATGGACTGCGTTGTCCTCGGCATTGGCGGTGAAGGTCCAGTTGCCCTTGCCGGTGAAGGTGAAGTTCTCGACGTTGGCGTAGTTGGTCGCGTCCTTGATCGCGATCGAGGTCAGGATCGTGTCGGTGCCTTCGCCGTTCGCCTCGGCAACCGTGTCGCCCAGGTTGTCGACGATGAAAGTATCGTCGCCTTTGCCGCCGGTCATATGGTCAGCGCCGATACCGCCGTTCAGCGTGTCGTTGCCGTCCCCGCCGTCCAGCGTATCGCTGCCGGCATGGCCGGTGATGCTGTTGTCGAGCGTGTTGCCGGTGAAGGTCCAGTTGCCCTTGCCGGTGAAGATGAAGTTCTCCACCTCGTTGAATGCGGCGGCGGCGGTTACATCGAGCGTGGAGATCTTCGCGGTGTCGATGCCTTGGCCGCTGATCTCCGTAATCTTGTCGCCCTTGCTGTCGATCAGATAGGTGTCGTTGCCGTCACCGCCGATCAGCGTGTCGTTACCGAGGCCGCCGTTCAGAGTGTCGGAGAGCGCGTTGCCGGTCAGCGTATCGTCGCCCTTGCCGCCGGACAGCGTGTTGTGTCCGGTGCCGCCGATGATGATATTGGCGACGTCGCTGCCCGTGAAGGTCCAGTCCGACTTACCCGTGTAGGTGTAGTCCTCGACGTTGGCGACCGTGGTCTTCAACAGGATCGTGCTCTCGATCAGATCGTGGGTTCCGCTATTGCCCCCGGCGCCCTCCAGCAGCACACGATCGCCGGTGGAATCGATCTCGTAGGTGTCGTTGCCGTCGCCGCCGATCAGCGTGTCGTTGCCCTTGCCGCCGTCGAGCTTGTCGTTGCCGCCCTCGCCCCACAGCACGTCGTTGCCATCGCCGCCGGAGATCTTGTTGTCGGCGACGTTGCCCTCGATGATGTTGTTGAGCTTGTTGCCGACGGCGTCCTTCGCGCCGGTCAGCAGCAGTAATTCCTCGATCTCCTGGTCGCCGTAAATCGCGTCCTGGACGAGGTCGGTGGTGGCGAGGCTGGTCTCAACGAGGTCGATGCCGGACTTGGCGTCCTCATGGATCCGGTCGCCGCTGTTGTCGATCAGATAGATGTCGTTGCCGGTGCCGCCCGTCAGGTCGTCGGCGCCGCTGCCCCCGTTCAGGACGTCGTTGCCCTTGCCGCCGTCCAATTTATCGGCGCCCGAACCCGCCCACAGCACGTTGTCGGCGGCGTTGCCGGTGAAGGTCCAGTTGCTGGCGCCGAGATAGTAATAGCCCTCGATGCCGCTGATCAGGTCGGTGAAGGCGATGTTGCTACTGATCACCCGGTCGAAGCCGCCGGCGCTGTCGGTCACGGTGTCGTTGGCGCTGTCGACCCAATAGCTGTCGTTGCCGGCGCCGCCGATCAGCTTATCGTCGCCGGTGCCGCCGTCGATCTGATCGTTGCCGGCGCCGCCGGTCATCGCGTCGTTGCCGGCGCCGCCGATCAGGATGTCGTCACCCTTGCCGCCGTCCAAGGTATCGTTGCCGCCGCCGCCGGTGATGAAATTGCTGGCGGCGCTGCCGGTGAAGGTCCAGTCGGCCGTGCCTTTGTAAGTATAGTCCTCGACGTTGGCGACCGTGCCGGTCAGCAGAATGGAGGATTCGATGAGGTCATGGGTGCCGGCCTTCGCGCCCGCAAGCTCGACCACCTTGTCGCCGGCCGAATCGACCTCGTAGGTGTCGCTGCCGTCGCCGCCGATGAGGGTGTCGTTGCCCTTGCCGCCGTCCAGCGTGTTGCTGCCGCTGTTGCCGGTGAGGACGTTATCGAGATCGTTGCCGGTGGCCTTGATGTTGCTGCCGCCGAACAGGGTGACGTTCTCGATCTCCTGGTCCTTGAAGCCGGCGGCCGTCAGATCGATCGTAATGATCGACTGGATAGTGTCGGTGCCGCCGGCGGCGCCTTCCGTCACCGTGACGCCGGTGTGGTCGATCAAATAGGTATCGTTGCCGGCGCCGCCGATCAGCGTATCGGCGCCCGCCGTGCCGCCATAGAGCGTGTCGTCGCCGTTGCCGCCGTCCAGCTTGTTGTCGGCGCTGTTGCCGATGAAGACGTTGTCGAGGTCGTTGCCGGTGGCGTCGATCTTGGCGCTGCCGGTCAGGGTCACGTTCTCGATCTCTTGGCCGGCGAAGCCGGCGCCGGTAAGATCGATAGTGATGCTGGCCTGAACGGTGTCGGTGCCGTCTTTGGCGGCTTCGACCACGGTGACGCCGGTATGGTCGATCACGTAGGTGTCGTCGCCCTGACCGCCGGTGAGCGTGTCGGTGCCGGCGGTGCCGGCATTCAGCGTGTCATTGCCTTTGCCGCCGTCGAGCGTATCCGAGCCGGTCCCGCCGACCAGGATGTTGTTGCCGGCGGTGCCGGTGAAGGTCCAGTCCGAAGCACCGGTATAGGTGTAGTTCTCGATACCTGCCGTGAGGCCGGTCGGCAGGATGCTGCTGACGATGGTGTCGCTGGTGCCGCTGCTGTCGATCACCACGTCCTTCGCGGAATCGACGAAATAGGTGTCGTTGCCGGCGCCGCCGATCAGCGTGTCGTCGCCCTTGCCGCCGTCGAGCTTGTCGTTGCCGGCGCCGCCGGTGATGACGTTGTCGGCGTCGTTGCCGGTGAAGGTCCAGTTGCCTTTCCCGGTGAAGATGTAGTTCTCGACCTCCGCATAGGCAGTGGTGATCAGGGCCGAGGTCTTCACCGTGTCGATGCCGGCATTCGGGTCCTCGGTCACCACGTCGCCCAGGCTGTCGACGATATAGGTGTCATTGCCGGCGCCGCCCTCCATCGTGTCATTGCCTTTGCCGCCATCGATCACGTCGTTGCCGTCGAAGCCGAGCAGATGATCGTTGCCCGCGCCGCCGGTGATGGTGTCGTTGCCGGCGAGGACCTTGGAGAGGAGATCGGTGCCGTCGGCGGCGCCGGCGATGGTGGCGCCGGGAAGCTTGAGCCCGGTTACCTGGAACTCGACCACCTGGTTGCTGGTCCAGGTGACCGTGGACACCATGCCGCCGGTGAGGTCGTGGTTGGCGTCATAGGTGAAGCCGATGCCGGCGTATTCGGTCGCCTGGCCGGCGCCATCGACATGCCACTTGGTCGCGGTGTGGGTTGCGACCGTGCCGCTGGTCGAATCGAGCAACGGGAATGCATCGAAATCGACGCCCTTGGCGTCGGTGACTTTTACTGTGGCCATGACGCTTCTACTCCTGCATGCCAGCCACGCCGGTGGCGGGGACGCGGTCTGCCCCCGCGCGCCGGCGATGCTGGGAATTAATGCTTGTGATTGTGGTGCGACCGGATCTCGTCGCGACGCTGCGGATCGACCCGAACCATCGATCGAGCGCTTCAGCGCACGGCCCCGTGCCGCCGCCGACCCCGCACTTCATACTCACCCCGGTCGCTTCACCGGCCGTACCGCAAGCTGCTGATCGAAGCTTGTCAGGTTGCTACCAGTGCGCAAGGACCGCCTTGCCTGTTTCAACCGGCGGCAATATGCCCTGCGGGTCGGCTCCCGGCAAGGATTCGATCAAGTCATTTGGGTGACGGATATCATGATCGCTGCCGCCCATTAACCATGCCTCCGACTGTTACGGCGCCGCAGGCTCATTCCTCGATAGTCAGCATGCGGCGGATCTCGTCGGTCTTGAGACCGAGCGCCATCGGCCGGCGAATGCCCGGGAGCGCGACCACGTCGTAGAGCTCGTGGACGATGCCTTCGATCTTCAGCCAATGCGCGGCGGCGCCGGTCTTCAAATCGATCACCATCAGCCCGCATTGCGGGCCGGCGCCGCGCTTCGCCAAGGCGTCGTCGAGGGGCAGCCCCGCGAAGGTCTTGTTCTCCCGCGGCTGCGAGAGGCCGACGACGGCGAAGCGGTCGTGGAACGAGAGGCCGCGCAGATAGCCGGGGCAGAAGGCGACCGCCTCGAACCTCTCCGCTGAGAGGTCGATGAAGCCGAAATGTCCGGTGCCGGAATCGAGCAGCCAGAGCTTGCCGTCATGCAGGCGCGGCGAATGCGGCATGGAGAGGCCGCGGGCGACGATGCGATTCTCCACGACGTCGATCACCACGCCGCCGCCGACCCGCTTCTCGCGCCAGCCGTCGGTGACGTCGGTCTCGCCCACCGCAGTCACATAGCGCGGGCGGCCGTTCTCCATGGCGAGGCCGTTCAAATGGCAGCGGTCCTCCGGCAACAGGCGACTGATGAAAGTCGGATGCCAGAGCGGGCGGAAGCTCTTCGCCTCCGAGGGCGTCGCCAGGCAGGAGAACAGGGTGTTGACGAAGACCGGCCGACCGTCGGCTCCGGCCGCCACGTCATGGGCGTCGATGTCGCCGGTCGTGTAGGCGAGCTGCGGGACATAGAGCCGGTCGTAGCCCTGGTGGTTCTCGCTCGGCTGCAGCGCGTTCTCGAAGCGCCAGAGCTGGTAGAGCGAGGTCATCCAGATGGTCTGTCCGTCACTCCAGAGGCCCATCGAGCGGTTGAAGGTGCGTTCGAAGATCGAGAGCCTGCCGTTCGGCTGCAGCCCTATAAAGAACAGCTTTCCCGCCTGGTATGTGGAGAAGGTCAGCGACAGTCGGTTCTCCGCCAGCCATTCCGGAAACTGCCGGGATGGCATGAACTCGAGCTGCGGCTGCCCGGCGGGCGTCGGCGCAGTGGTGGGATCCGTGGTGGTATCTGTTGACATGGCTTCTTCCGCGGCCGCCGCTTCAACTGCAGGTTCATGACGATATAGAGGCTCAAGGCGGCCGGTG
>DATKNM010000481.1:0-5831 GCA_035541335.1 Binatia bacterium | reverse complement strand
GCCTGGTCCGGCCGGCCGGGACCGCGGTCCCAGCGCAGCCAGGGTGCCAGGTAATAGATCGCGAGGAGGGCGGTGAGGGCGCTCCACTTGATCAGCCGAAAGCGCCCAAAGATCCGTTGCGGATAGACCTTTATGTGCTCGGCATAGAACTGACTGCCTAGAAGCGACATGTCACGGAACCACGCCTCATTACTGTCCGCCGCCGAGCGAGTGGACGTAGACCGCCAGCATCTTGATCTGCGTGTCGGTGAGCCGGCCTTGCCAGTTGGGCATGACGCCCAGATGCGGCTTGGTGATCTGCGCGATCAGCGCCTTGTGGTCGCCGCCGTAGAGCCAAACAGAGTCGGTGAGGTTCGGAGCACCGAGCTCCTGGTTGCCCTTTGCCTGCTCGCCGTGGCAGGCGACGCAATTGTCGGCGAAGACCTGCTTGCCGCGGGCGACCGAATCGGCATCGGCCTTCGTGCCGGAGAGCGACAGGACGTAGTTGGCGACGTCACCGATCTGGTCGCCGGTCAGGACGCCGTCGGTGCCGAAGTTGGGCATGACGTTGTTGCGCGTGTCGGGGTCGCTGGACCGGATGCCGTGCCGGATGGTCTGTTCGACAGCCGCGAGCGTGCCGCCCCAGAGCCAGTCGTCGTCGGCCAGGACCGGGAAGCCGGGACGGCCGGCACCGCCGGGCGCGTGGCACGCGGCGCAGTTCTCGTTGAACAATGCCTTGCCGCCGCCCATCGCGAAGTTGAGGAGCTCAGCGTCGGAGCTGATCTGATCGGTGCTGGCAGCCGCGATCTTGTCGAGCCAGACCTTCTGGGCCTGCGCTGCAGCCGTCGCCTGCTGCTCATAGACTTGATGTGAGTTGTAGCCGAGCACGCCCTTGGTGTAGCCGTGCAGGAACGGGATCGCGGGATAGAGCACCCACCAGAGGATCGAGAACAGGATGCAGGCGTAGAACACCATCAGCCACCACTTCGGCAGCGGATTGTTCAGTTCCTGGATGCCGTCCCACTCATGGCCGGTGGTCGGCTTGCCGGTCAGGGCGTCTTTGTTGATGTCGGTCATTTCCGGTTCGCTCCCGGGGTGGGCTCGTCCGAATCCGTGGTGAAGGGGATATCGGCGCAATTTTCGAAGTGCTCGCGGTTCTTCGGACGGAAGGCGTAGAACGCGATCCCGAGGAAGACCAGCATCAGCCAGGCCACCCAGACCTGGCGCGCCACTTGTGCGACATCAATCCAGCTCATTGGGAACCTCCCCCAGCATTTCCAGTGTCGTATTCAGGGCGATAGGTCGTGAAATCGACCATGCGGCCGAGGATCTGCAGATACGCCACCAGGGCATCCATCTCTGTCAGCCGCTTCGGGTCGCCGTCGAAATCGCCAGTGACCGCCTTCGGATAGCGCTTCAGCAGCGCGGTCGTGTCGGCATCCGGATTGGCCTGGGCCGCAAGATCGGCGGCGGCGTTGTCGATGTCTTCCTGCGTGTAGGGCACGCCGACGATCTTCAACGTCTTCAGGTGCTCGGCGATGTCCGGAATGTTGAGATCGTGCTGCGTGAGGAAGGCGTAGGGCGGCATGATCGATTCCGGCACCACGGAACGGGGATCGGTCAGATGGGCCACGTGCCAGTCGTTGGAATACTTGCCGCCGACCCGAGCGAGGTCAGGCCCGGTGCGCTTCGAACCCCATTGGAACGGGTGGTCGTACATACTCTCCGCAGCGAGGCTGTAATGGCCATAGCGCTCGACCTCGTCGCGGAACGGACGGATCTGCTGGCTGTGGCAGAGGTAGCAGCCTTCTCGGATGTAGATGTTCCGGCCGGCGAGCTCGAGCGGGGAGTAGGGGCGGACCCCATCGACCTTCTCGATGGTCTCGCCGATCGTGAACAGCGGCACGATCTCCACCAGGCCGCCGATCGCGACCGTGGCGATGATCCCGAGCAGCAGGAGGATCGAGTTGGTTTCAAATTTCTCTTGCATGTTGCGTGCTCCCGATCACGCGGTGGCGGTCACGGCGGCACCGAGCTTGGTCTCGGTGCGGACGTCGCCGCGCGCAGTGCGCCAGAGGTTGTAGACCATGACGATGGCGCCGCTGAGGAACAGGATCCCGGCGAAGGCGCGGACGATGTAGTAGGGGTGCATCGCCGCCACCGTCTCCACGAAGGAGAACTGCAGGAAGCCGAGATCGTCGTAGGCGCGCCACATCAGGCCCTGCATGATGCCGCTGATCCACATCGGCGTGATGTAGAGGACGATGCCGATGGTGGCCAACCAGAAGTGCCACTCGATCATGCGGATGCTGTAGACGCGCTCGCGGTGCCACAGCCGCGGCACCAGGAAATACATGGCGCCGAAGCTGACGAAGGCGACCCAGCCGAGCGCGCCGGAATGCACGTGGCCGATGGTCCAGTCGGTGTAGTGGCTCAGGGAGTTGACCGAGCGGATCGACATGACCGGGCCCTCGAAGGTCGACATGCCGTAGAAGCCGACCGAGGTCACCAGGAAGCGCAGCACCGGATCGGTACGGAGCTTGTCCCAGGCGCCGGAGAGGGTCATCAGGCCGTTGATCATGCCGCCCCAGGACGGCATCCACAGCATGACCGAGAAGGTCATGCCGAGCGTCTGGGTCCAGTCGGGCAGGGCGGTGTAGTGCAGGTGGTGCGGACCGGCCCAGATGTAGAGGAAGATCAGCGACCAGAAATGCACCACCGAGAGGCGATAGGAATAGACCGGCCGGTTCGCCTGCTTCGGCACGAAGTAGTACATGATGCCGAGGAAGCCCGCGGTGAGGAAGAAGCCGACCGCGTTGTGGCCGTACCACCACTGCAACATCGCGTCCTGCACGCCGGAGAACATCGAGTAGCTCTTGGTCCCGAGGAAGGAGACCGGAACCGAGATGTTGTTGCCGATGTGCAGCACCGCCACGGTGACGATGAAGGCGAGGTAGAACCAGTTGGCGACGTAGATGTGCGGCTCCTTCCGCTTCATCAGCGTGCCGAGGAAGATCAGCAGGTACACGACCCAGACGACGGTCAGCCAGAGATCGGTGTACCACTCGGGCTCGGCGTATTCGCGACCCTCGGTGATCCCGAGCACGTAGCCGCTGGCGGCGAGCACGATGAAGAGCTGATAGCCCCAGAACAGGAACTCGGCCAATCCGTCGCCGCCGAACAGGCGCGCGCGGCAAGTCCGCTGCACCACGTAGAGGCTGGTGGCGAACAGCGCATTGCCGCCGAAGGCGAAGATCGCGGCCGAGGTGTGCACCGGGCGCAAGCGGCCGAACGTGGTCCATTCCAGGCCGAGGTTGAAGACGGGGAAGGCGAGCTGCAGCGCGATCACCACGCCGACCAGGAACGCGACCACGCCCCAGAACAAGGTGGCGGTGGTGAACTGCCGGATCACCCGCTCGTTATAGGGACTGGCGGCTGCCGCCGTCGCGACCGATGCCTCGGACATCACGCATTCTCCTTGGGGCCGGTGGCGAGGGTGATAAAGCGGAACACGATCAGGATCGCGAAGGCGAAGAGCAGCATCCCAAACAGCGAGAAGGGGCCGTCATGCGCATGGGCGCTGACCCCCAACCCGATCAGACCGACGATGACGAGCAGGCCGCCACCGATCCACTTACCAGTTCCGTTCACAGTCCCCTCCTTTGGACGCGTTCATCAACTCGCGTCCGAAACCAAGTCACGATAGGCGTGCCAGCTTGCATGCCCGATCAAGGGCATGGTGATGATCAGCCCGATGCAGCCGGTGACGAGACCGGCCGCGGTGAAAAGAACGATCAGCGCACCCCAGCCGAACAGGACGCGCCAATTGGCGGCCGTCGCCGCGACCGAGGTCGCGATTGCCTGCGCCGTGCCGACGTCGCGGTCCAGCAGCAGCGGGAAGGAGACGACGCCGATCGCGAAAGACGTCACTGCCAGCGCCGCGCCGGTGGCGGTCCCGGCCAGCAGAAAGAGCAGTCCGTCGACGGTGGTGAAGATCTTGAGGATGAAGTCCGCCCACTGCACCGGATCGGGTCCGAAGAAGAGCGCGTAGATCAGCGTCGCGATGCGCATCCAGGCGACCTGGAACAGCATCATGATCAGGCCAAGGGTGAAGATGCGGCCGGGACGCTTCGACCAGGCGACGGCGATGTCGTGGAAATGGATCGGGGCGCCCATCTCGAGCCGCCGGCTGATCTCGTAGAAGGCGATGCCGAGGAAGGGCGCGATGAACATGAAGCCGGAGGCGAGCGGAAAGGAGTAGGCGAACCAGTCCTGCTGCCAGAGGCCGAGGATGAGGACGACGCTGAGCAGGGCGATCAGCAGGCCGAAGGCGAGGCTGACCTGCGGGACGCGCGCCAAGTCCTGCCAACCGCGGCGCAACCAGCCCCACGGCATCTCGACATCGACTCGGTTGATCGGCAGGACCAGACCCGCATACTCGGCATCGAGGGCGGGGCCGGCCAGCTTCTCACCCATCCCGGACCTCACAGGCGAAAGCGCAATTGAGCCGAAATTAAGGCTCGTGCCGTGGCCGGGCATTGACTTGAGTCAATCGATCGGTCCCCGGAATGGGGAAACTATCGCTCTAAGGCTTTGGAAGAATTGGCGACGACGATGGGCGGGTTTTCCGAGCAACTGGCGATCCTGGCAGCCCATTGCCAAGTGGCGCTCAACCAGAGCGCGCCGCTGATTCTGGGATTGTTCATGGTCGGGCTGGTGGGGAGTGCCAGCCACTGCGCCGGGATGTGCGGGCCCTTCGTCCTCGCCCAGGTGGGCGCGCGGGATTTGGCGAGTCGCCCGGCCGGAGAGGGTCCCGGCCTGCGGCGCCTCGCCGGGCTGGCATTGCTCCCCTACCACCTGGGCCGGGCGAGCACCTATGTCGCCCTTGGGATGATTCTCGCGGCGCCGATCGGCGCCCTGGCGGATCTGCCCGGATTGCGCTGGATTCCCGCGGCGATGCTGGCCGCGGCGGCCGCGTTGTTCCTCGGCCAGGCGCTGCGCAGCTGGGGCCTGATCGGCAGCCCGCTGACGGGGACCATGGGGACCGGATTCGCCGGCCTGACCCGCGCGCTCTTTCAGCGCCCCGCGGGTTGGCGCGGCTATGCGCTCGGCGTGGTCCTGGGATTTCTGCCTTGCGGACTGCTCTATTCCGCCTTGAGCGCCGCCGCGGCCACCGCGGACCCGGTCGCCGCCGGCATTGGCATGCTCGGCTTCGTGATCGGCACCATGCCGATGCTGATCGCCGTCGGCCTGCTCGGCCACGGCGCGACGGGGCACTGGCGGTCGCTGGCCGGGAAGGCGCTGCCGCTGATCGCCAGCGTCAACGCGGCCGTCCTCCTGATCATGGCTTGGCGGGTCTCTGGGCTCGCCTGAGCCAGCGGATTCCTGCGGCTTTCCGGCCCGATGAGGCGGTTGAAATGGCCTCCTGATTCAAGCATTGTGCGGCCAGATTCTTGAATCATTAACCATTCTTAACCCCAGCCACTGGCATGGATGGTCGGAGCACCGTGAACGCGGAAATCGGAGTCGGCGGCGCCGTTGCGGCGAATCTGGAGCGGGCCATCGGCCGCGCGACGGATGCTCTGCTCGCGCGCCAGCATGACGACGGCCATTGGGCCTTCGAGCTGGAAGCCGACGCGACCATCCCCGCCGAATACGTGCTGCTGAAGCATTACCTCGCCGACGACGCGACGCAGATCGACACCGACGTCGAGCGCAAGATCGTGCGCTACCTGAAGTCGATCCAGGGCGCGCATGGCGGCTGGCCGCTGTTCCACGGCGGCGACTTCAACATCTCGGCCAGCGTGAAGGCCTATTACTGTCTGAAGATCTGCGGCGAGGATATCGGGCAG
>DATKNM010000480.1:0-3021 GCA_035541335.1 Binatia bacterium | reverse complement strand
CCGACCACGCCGCCGCCGATGATGACGACGTCGGCGCGGTCGAATTCGGGCATCGGGGTAGGCGACTCAGATCTGGGTGCGCAGGTGGAAGCTCTTCGGCCGCGTCAGCATCTCGTAGCCGACGCGGGAGAGCGTGGCGCCGCGGCCGGAATCCTTGATCCCGACCCAGGCAAGGGCCGGATCGAGATAGTCGCAACGGTTCATGTAGACCGTGCCGGTCTCGATCTCGCCGCCGATCTTTTTCGCCGCGGCCTCGTCCATGGTCCAGAGCGCGGCGGTCAGGCCGTACTTGCTGTCGTTCATCAGGCGGACCGCCTCGTCGTCGGACTTCACCTTCATGATGCCGATGACCGGGCCGAAGCTCTCCTCCGCCATGACCGACATCTTGTGATCGACATTGACCAGCACCTGCGGCGCCAGATAGGGCGTGCCCGGCTTGTCGGCCTTGAAGGCCTTGGTGTCGATCAGCGCCTTCGCGCCGGCGCGGATCGCCTCGTCGGTCTGCTTGCGGACGAACTCCGCCGCCGCGGTGCGCACCATCGGCCCGAGATTGGTCTCCTTGTCGAGCGGGTTGCCGAGCTTGTACTTGCGCGTGAGGTCCGCGAAGCCCTCGACGAACTTGTCGTAGAGGCTCTCATGCACGTAGATCCGCTCGATCGCGCAGCAGCACTGGCCGGAATTGAACATCGCGCCATCGACCAGGTTCTCGACGGCATGGGCGAGGTTGGCGTCGGCGCGGACATAGGCCGGGTCCTTCCCGCCGAGCTCGAGGCCGAGGCCCATGAACTTGCCGAGCGCCGCCTGCTGCACCGCATGGCCGCCGGCGACCGAGCCGGTGAAATTGACATAGGCGACTTCCGGCGTGCCGATCACCTTCGCGGTGTCGTCGTGGGTCAGCACCAGGTGCTGGAACAGGCCCTTCGGCAGGCCGGCGGCGTCGAACGCCTCCTGGAATCGCTCGGCGCAGAGCGGAGTCTGCGCGGAATGCTTCAAGATGACGGCATTGCCCGCCATCAGCGACGGGACGACGCCGTTGACCGAGGTGAGATAGGGATAGTTCCAGGGCGCCACGATGAAAACGACGCCGAGAGGCTCGCGATGGATGAAGCGGGTGAAGCCCGGCTTGTCCTTCGCCTCGATGTCGGCGAGCGCTTCCGGCGCGATCTGGATCATATAGCGCGCGCGCTCCTCGAAGCCGCGCATCTCGCCGGGGCTCTGGCTGATCGGCCGGCCCATCTGCCGGGTGATCTCCTCGGCGACGGCGTCCTTGTGGGTGAGGAAGATGTCGACCGCCTTGGAGACGAGCCGGCCGCGCTCGGCGACCGGCACCTTGCGCCATTCGCGCTGCGCCGCGACGGCGGCCTTCAGCGTGGCCGCGACCTCCTGCTGGCTGGCATAAGGACGCTCGACATAGACCGAGCCGTCGATCGGGGTGATGGTCTTCTGGGTGGCACCCATGATTGTCGCTGTCTCCAGTTCTCAGATGATCTCGAAATACCGGGCGAGCTCCCAATCGGTGATCGCCTTCCTGAACTCGCGCTCTTCCCATTCGCGGGTCGCGGCATGGTGCTCGACGAACTCGTCGCCGAAGAGCTCGCGCGCGGCCTTGGACTTCCTGAGGCGCTGCGCCGCTTCCCAGAGGGTGCGCGGCAGGTCGAGCTTCGCCGGGTGCTTCATGTCGTAGGAGTTGCCGACGATGGGATCGGTCGGCTCGATCTTGTTCTCGATGCCGTAGAGGCCGGAGCCGATCGAGGCGGCAAGCGCGATGTAGGGATTGCAGTCGGCGGCGGCGATCCGGTACTCGACGCGCTGCGACTTCTCCGAGCCGGGGATCACGCGCAGCGCGCAGGTGCGGTTCTCGATGCCCCAGGTCGAGTTGGTCGGCGCCCAGAAGCCGGGGATGAGGCGCGAATAGGAGTTGACGGTGCTCGCCACCATGGAGAGGAGCTCCGGCATCAGCGCCTGCTGGCCGCCGATGAACCAGCGCATCTTCTGCGAGATGTTGTGCTTCTGCTTGGGGTCGTGGAAGACGGTCTTGCCGTCCTTGCCCTTCAAAGAGATGTGGATGTGGCCGGACTGGCCGGGCCAGTTGTTCGACCACTTCGCCATGAAGGTCGCCATCATGCCCTTCCTTTGCGCCAGCACCTTCATGAAGGTCTTGAAGAGGGCGCCGCGGTCGGCGGCTTCGAGCGCCTTATCGACGGTGATCGCCGCTTCGAGCACGCCCGGGCCGGTCTCGGTGTGCAGGCCCTCGATCGGGCAGCGCATCTTCTCGAAGGTGTCGAGGATCTCGTGATAGAGCTCGGCCCAGACCGAGTTGCGGATGACGGAATAGCCGAACCAGCCCGGCGTCATCGGCGTCAGGTTCTTGTAGTTCTTCTCGCGGATGCTCTCCGGCGTCTCGTCGAACATGAAGAACTCGAACTCGAGCGCGCTGTAGACGTCGAAGCCCATCTTGCCGGCGCGGTCGAGCACGCGGCGCAAGGTGCCGCGCGGGCAGATCGCCTCCGCCTTGTCGGTGAACTCCGCCAGGAACAGCAGCATGTTGCCTTCCATCGGCAACTCGCGGCAGGTCGAGGGGATGAGTCGCGCCCAGGCATCCGGGTATGCGGTGTGCCAGCCGGTGTATTGCACGTTGTCGAACAGCTGGTCGTGGCTGTCCCAGCCCAGCACCACATCGCAGAAGCCGAAGCCGCCCTCGAGGGCGGAGAAGAACTTCGCCTTCGACATGTACTTGCCGCGCAGGATCGCGTCGCCGTCGAACACGCCGACCTTGACGTGGGTGAGGCCGCGCTCCTCGACGATCTTCTTCGCGTCGGCGACGCTCTTCACTTGTTCCGGCTTCATGGGCATCTGGTGGGCTCCCCGCTGTCTTCTCAAGTTTCTTGATGGAAGGGCGCTACCATAGCCAGAGGCAAGCGCGCTTGCCACAGCATTCACACAAAGCCAGGGGTGCAAAAGAACAGGAAACGGGCAAAGAAAAAGGGGAGGCGGTCACCCGCCTCCCCCGATCGATAGTCC
>DATKNM010000479.1:0-2282 GCA_035541335.1 Binatia bacterium | reverse complement strand
GACCCTGGGCGCCGAGGGCGCCATGGCGCTGATGGACGGCCACAAAGTCCTGGTCCCGGGCCGCAGGGTGAAGGTCGTCGACACCGTCGGCGCCGGCGACAGCTTCCATTCCGCCTTGCTCGCCGGATTGAACGAGCGGGGTTCGCTGACCATCGACCGTCTTGCCAGGCTCGAACCGGACGCATTGCAGCCGCTCCTGGAACGCGCGGTGGCCGCGGCGGCGATCACCTGCAGCCGCGCCGGCGCCAATCCGCCCACCAAGGCCGAGCTCGACGCCTTCGCTTAGGGTCGGGCGAAGATCAGCCGGAGCGATCCGTCGAATTCCGGCTGCCGGCGCAGGGATCCGTAGCGCCTGTTCCACGCGCCGCCAGCGAGGTCTTCGCCGAGACGGCGGGTGAATTCGGCCGTCTCGTCAGCGGTCAGAAAGCTCCAGGCGGAGCACGCCTGCCGCGCTCCGGCTTCGAGAAGCCGCTCCGGTCGCCCGTAATAGGCTTCGTTGAAGCCATCGACGCAATCGAGCGGGATCGGCACCGGATGGATTTCCGTCCTTCCGCCGAGCAGCGATTGGATCGCGGCGATCGCCGGATAGCGACGGGCCTCGGTCGCGATCACCTTGGGCGCATATTCGGCGAGCCAGAACCCGTCGAGCGCGTCGGGATCGCAGCTCAGGATCACGACCGGCCCGCGCGCGACGCGGCGCATCTCGCGAAGGCCTTTCGCGAGATCCGGCCATTGGTGCACCGTGAAGGTCGCCATGGCGGCGTCGAACGCGCCGTCGCCGAACGGAAGGGCCTCCGCGACTGCATCGATCGCCGGCGGCAGCCCGGCCGGCCGTTGCGCCCGCATGGTGGCGGAGGGCTCGACGGCCGTCACCTTCCGCGCATGCGGCTCGTAGGAGCCGGCTCCGGCGCCGACGTTCAGCACGGTCACGGCATCGCCCAGCGCCCGCTCGATGGCGGCGGCGATGCGCGGCTCCGGCCGGCGATAGTGGGCATACTGCGTGCCGATCAGCCCATAGTCGGCGTCGCCGGCGCTGCCGTCCCGCGTCATGCGCTCTTGGTCCATGCTCAGCCGCGCCAAGCGGCGCCCTGCGGGAACTCGTACTCGTCAAGGCTCGCCGGCTTCATCTCGATGCTGTAGCCGGGGCGCTTGGGCGGCATGTAGCGGCCGTTCTTCATCGTCACCGGATCGAGGAAGTGCTCGTGGAGGTGATCGACGAATTCCAGCACCCGGTGCTCGAAGCTCGCGCTGACGCAGACATAGTCGATCATGGCGAGATGCTGCACGTATTCGCACAAGCCGACCCCGCCGGCATGCGGGCAGACCGGCACGCCGAACTTCCTCGCCAGCAGCAGCACCGAAAGGATCTCGTTGACCCCGCCCATGCGGCAGGAATCGATCTGGCAGAAGTCGATCGCTTCCGCCTGCATCAGCTGCTTGAAAACGACGCGGTTCTGGCACATCTCGCCGGTCGCGACGCCGATGCCGAGCGGCTTCACCGCGCGGCGCACGGCGGCATGGCCGAGCACGTCGTCCGGGCTGGTGGGCTCCTCGATCCAGAGCGGCTTATAGGGCG
Source organism: Binatia bacterium (assembly GCA_035541335.1). GTDB lineage: Bacteria > Pseudomonadota > Alphaproteobacteria > Dongiales > Dongiaceae > Dongia. The sequence goes on along the minus strand of DATKNM010000479.1, from coordinate 706 downwards.
CGAGTTCCTTCACCCAGGCGATCGCCTGGCCGACGTCCCAGATCTGGTTGGCGTCGATCATCAGGAACCGGTCGGGGCCGATCTCCTCGCGCACCGCGGCGCAGCGCTTCCTGTCGTCGGCAAGGTCGCGGCCGACCTTGATCTTGATATGGGTGAGGCCCTGCGCCACGGCTTCCCGCGTCAGGCGCCGGACCTTCTCCTCGGGATAGCCGAGCCAGCCGGCGGAGGTCGTGTAGGCGGGGAAGCCGACCCGCTCCAGCTCGGCGATGCGCGCCGCCTTGGTGGGCGCATTGGCCTTCAGCATCGCCAGCGCCTCATCCGGGGTGATGGCATCGGAGAGGTAGCGGAAGTCGATCAGCGAGACGAACTCTTCGGGCGTGAGGTCGACGACCAGCCGCCAGACGGGCTTTCCCGCCGCCTTCGCCCAGAGATCCCAGACCGCATTGACCAGCGCCGCGACGGCGAGATGCAGCACGCCCTTCTCCGGTCCGACCCAGCGGAGCTGCGACGGGTTGGCGAAATCGCGCCACCACGCTCCCATGTCGGCTGTGATGTCATCCAGCCTCTTGCCGATCAGCGCCGGCGCCAACGCGTTCACCGCGGCAACGCAAAGCTCCGTCCCCTTGCCGAGGGTGAAGGTGAGGCCGTGGCCCTGGAGATCGGGCCGATCCGTCTCCAGCACGACATAGGCGGCCGAATAGTCCGG
>DATKNM010000478.1:0-3611 GCA_035541335.1 Binatia bacterium | reverse complement strand
TCCTTGCCGGCATCCATCGCCAGCCGGGCGATGGCATGGCGGGCATTGGGCGGCGTGCAGATCGCCACAACGTCGACCGGGATTCCAGCCTGAAGGAGCGCCTCCAGGGTCTTGAAGGTCGGAACGCCGTTCCGTGCTACGCCGCGCTGGCTGACCAGGGCGGCGAGGCGGAAGCGGGGGTTCATGGCGATCACCGGCAGGTGCTGGTCCTCGGTGATCTTGCCGATGCCGACGATGGCGATCTCATAGCGGCGGGGGCCGGTCATATTGCTTTCCTGTTCCGGATGGCAGAATGGGGCGTGCTGGGTCGGATGGGGGCTTGGACAACCGAAGGCTCGGGGATAACCTATTCTTAAGAATGAATTCCGTATTAGCGGTATCGGGATGAGTACGACAGATTCCCCGGAAGTTCCATGGACCCAATTCCATGGCAGCCGAGGGGTGGGGGGCCACGGTGGCCGAAGCGAATAGTCCCGCCGCCGACCGACGAATCACGGACCGGCCGCGTGCGAACGGGCATGGGCGGCCCTGGTACCAGGGCGTCGGGCTGATCGGGCTCGCGGCCCTGCTGCTGATCGGCGGCGCGGCGATGCTGGTGATCAACCAGAACCGGCTGCGCGAGAGCATCCAATGGGTCGAGCACACCGAGGGCGTGCTGTTGCAGGTGACCGACCTCGACAACGCCCTGGTCGACGCCGAGTCTTCGGTTCGCGCCTATATCCTGACCAACAACGACCAGTATCGCATCGCCTATCTGGACAGCCGCCATGCCATCGGCGCCGATCTCGACGGCCTCGCCCGGCTGGTCGCCGACAATCCGGAGCAGGCGCAGCTGGTGGCGGAGTTGCGGCCGCTGGTGGAGCGGCGGATCGACCGCTTCGAGACTGCGATTGCCGCGGATCAGGCGACACGAACCGCGCTTTATGCGCCCCAGCAGGTCGAGGCCGGGCAGGCCTTGCGGCGCGAGATTCGTAGCCGGCTCGACCAATTCAGGGCGAAAGAGGTCGAGCTGCTGCAGGCGCGAAATGACGAGGCCAAGTCGACGGCGTCGCTGTTCTCCGCCCTCGCGCTCATTACCGGCGCGATCGGCATGGTGGTTGCCGTCATCGGCATCGCGCTGCTGCAGCGGGAACGCGGCCAGAATCGCATCCGCGAGCTCCAGACCGAGCTCCACCACATGGACCGCATGACCACGATCGGCCAGACGGCGTCGATGCTGGCGCACGAGATCAAGCAGCCGCTGACTGCCGCCATCACCTATCTCGAAGCCGCAAACCGCCACCAGGAGGTGGCCGGTGCCGGCGCACTGCCCAAGGTCACCGAGAACCTGCAGAAGTCCGGAGCCCAGGTGCGTCGTGCGGTCGAGATCGTCGGCCGGCTGCGCAGCTTCGTGGACAAGCGGGAATCGGTGCGCGGCATCGAACCGGTCACCGGATTGATCGAGGACTCCGTCCTGCTACTCGGCACCATCAGCGGCTCGGTGCGCCTGGAGACCCGGGTGGCGCCGAACCTGCCGGACCTGGCCGTGGACAAGGTCCAGGTCCAGCAGGTGCTCGTGAACCTGATGCGCAACGCCATCGAAGCCATGGCGGCGAGCCCGCGGCGCGAGCTCCTGGTCTCCGCCAGCGGTGAGGGCGGCTGGGTACAGATCAGCGTCGCCGATACCGGCCCGGGTTTGCCGGAGGAGGTGCGCCGCAACCTCTTCAAGCCGTTCGTCACCACCAAGCCCGAGGGGATGGGCGTCGGCCTCTCGATCTGCCGCACCATCATCTCCGAGCATGGCGGCAAGGTCTGGAGCGACAGCACTGTCGGATTGGGCACGGTGTTCCATTTCACACTGCCAGTCGCGCACGCCGAACCTCCTGCCGAAGCCGGCGCCGCCTGACCATCGCATATCGCCGGATCGCATAGCAGCCAGCACGGATGCGCGATTTGCGCGCGCTATGCCGAGCGTGCAGGATGGCGAGAGGGTCGGGACGTCGCACAGGAGACGAAGATGAGAGCCGTCCGCCTTTCCGCGCTCTTTGCCGGTGTCATGCTCTGCGCAGCCGGCGCATTCGCCGCCGATCCCGCCCCGGTCCATCTCAAAGGCCAGATTACATCCGTAGCATCGTCGAGCTTCGACATGACCTCCTCGACCGGCGACGTGCAGGTCGAGTGGAACGCGAAGACCCGCATCGCCTCGCTGGAGCCGGCCAAGCTTGCCGATCTCACCCAGGGCATGTTCGTCAGTACCGCGGCGATCCCGGAACCGGATGGCAGCCTGAAAGCGGTCGAGGTCCACATCTTCCCCGAGGAGCTGCGGGGCACCGGCGAGGGCTTTCGCCCCTTCCCGCAGCTGCCGCAGGGCACGATGACCAATGCCACGGTGACCGACATCGTCGGCACCCAAGGCTCGGTCAGCGACGACGACCTCACGCTCACGCTGAAGTACAAGGACGGGGAGAAGAAGGTCCGCGTGCCGAAGGGCACGCCGATCGTGCTGCTCGGCGCCGGCGACGCATCGCTGCTGAAGCCCCAGGCCAAGGTCAGCGTCACCGGTGCCAAGGACGGCTCCGGCAAGCTGGTCGCCACACGCATCCTGGTCGGGCTCGACGGCATCACGCCGCCGATGTGATGAGCGGACCCTTTCCGCTCGTCATCACCGTGCTTGGCACGGGGATCCCCGAGTTCGGCGGATGGACACTCGGGGATGCCCGGACCAAGTCCGGGCATGACGACCGAGTTGGGTTCGCACGCTACAGCTTCACCGCCCTGAGCCGCAGCGCGTTGCCGATCACGCTGACCGAGGATAGCGCCATCGCTGCCGCTGCGACGATCGGCGAGAGGACGATGCCGAAGGCGGGATAGAGCACGCCTGCCGCCACCGGCACGCCGACCGCGTTGTAGACGAATGCGAAGAACAGGTTCTGGCGGATGTTGCGCATCACGGCCTTGGAGAGCCGCCGCGCCCGCAGGATCCCGCCGAGATCGCCGCCGAGCAGCGTCATGCCGGCGCTTTCGATCGCGACGTCGGTGCCGGTGCCCATGGCGATGCCGATCTCCGCGGCAGCCAGGGCCGGTGCGTCGTTGACGCCGTCGCCGGCCATGGCGACGACCCGGCCTTCGCGCCGCAGCTTCTCCACCGTGTCGCGCTTGTGCTCCGGCAGCACCTCGGCCTCTACCGCGTCGATGCCGAGTTTCCGCGCCACCGCTTCCGCCGTCACGCGGTTGTCGCCGGTCAGCATGACGAGGCGAATGCCTTCGTCTTTCAGTCCCTGCAGCGCCGGCACGGTCGTCGTCTTCACCGCATCGGCAATTGCGATAGCGCCGGCGAGGCGGCCGTCGATGGCGGCGAAGAGCACGCTGGCGCCCTCGCCGCGCAGCCGGTCCGCGGCGTCGGCGAGCGGCGCCGGATCGATGTTGCGCTCGGCGAGGAAGCGGCCGCTGCCGAGGGTGACGATGCGGCCATCGACTCGGCCGAAGGCGCCGCGCCCGGCGGGGGAGTCGAAGCCCAGCACCCGCGGCACTTCGAGATTGCGCTCGGTGGCCGCGGCGATGATCGCCCGGGCAAGGGGATGCTCGCTGGCGCGCTCGACCCCGGCGGCGAGGCGCAAGAGATCCATTTCCGT
>DATKNM010000477.1:0-4717 GCA_035541335.1 Binatia bacterium | reverse complement strand
GCCGAGGGCGAGCGCGAGGAGCGCCTCTACCTGCTGGACGCCTGGCAGGAATCGCCGCTCTACACCGCGCGGGAGCGGGCCGCGCTGGCCTGGACCGAGGCGCTGACCCGGATCGCCGACACCCGCGCGCCGGATGAGGCTTATGAAGCGGCACGCGCGGCGTTCAGCGAGAAGGAACTGGTGGAGCTGACCGTCGGAATCGGCCTCATCAACACCTGGAATCGTATCGCCGTCGGCTTCCGCCGGCTGCCTCCGGTGAAGCAGGCCGTCGATACGAAGGCGGCCTAGTCGCGCAGCCGCCTAGGCTTCGTCTTCTCCGCGGACCTCCACGGAGAAGACGGCGCCGACCTTGTTCATCAGCGCGCCGATCTCGGCCGAGCAGGTGCGAAGCGCGTTATAGAGCTGCGCCAACTCCTCCTCGGCGGCGTCCTTTGCGTCAAGTGCGGCGCGGGCGTCGCGGTAGGCCTTGGCGGCGGAGCGCAGCGCGTCGATTCCGAGCTGCGCGCCGAGGCGTTCCAGATCCGCGGCGAGGCGGTCGAGCGTCGCCAGCATGCTGCGGCGGCGCGCGGCGGCGATCTCGCGCCGCCGCTCCTCCAGACGCGCGTGCATGCCGCCGCCCCCGATGCGGAACGGCCTAGGCCGCCCGCACCTTCGCGAGGAAAGTATCGACGTGGCGGCGAAGATCGTCGGTCTGCTTCGCGAGCTCGCCGGAGGCGCTGAGCACGTGGCTCGCGTTGTTGCCGGTCTCTCCCGCCGCATGGGTGACGCCGGAGATATTGGAGGTGACGTCCTGGGTGCCCCGCGCCGCCTCCTGCACGTTGCGGGAGATCTCCTGGGTCGCGGCACCCTGCTCCTCGATCGCAGAGGCGATCGCCGTTGCGATGCCGTTGATCTCGTTGATGGTCTGGCCGATCAGCTTGATGGCGTCGACCGACTCGCGCGTTGCGCCCTGGATGCCGGTGATCTGGGCGGTGATCTCGTCGGTGGCCTTGCTGGTCTGGCTGGCGAGGTTCTTCACCTCGGAAGCGACGACGGCAAAGCCCTTGCCCGCCTCGCCGGCCCGAGCCGCCTCGATCGTGGCGTTGAGTGCGAGCAGGTTGGTCTGCGCGGCAATGTCGCTGATGATGCCGACCACCTCGCCGATCTTCTGCGCCGCCTCGGCCAGGCCCTGCACCTTGGCATCGGTCCGCTGCGCCTCCTCGACCGCCTTGCGGGCGACGGCGCTCGACTGGTTGACCTGACGGCTGATCTCGGCGATCGAGGCCGAGAGCTCCTCGCCGGAAGCCGCCACCGTCTGCACGTTGGCGGAAGCCTGCGCCGAGGCGCTCGCCACCGCGCCCGCCTGCCGGCTGGTCTCCTCGGCGATCGTGCTCATGTTCTGCGCCGAGGCGTTGAGTTCGGTCGAGGCCGCGGCGAGCCCCTTGCTCACCATGCCGATCATGGTCTCGAACTCGGTGATGGCGCCGGCCATTGCCTTGGCACGGCGCTCCTTCACCTCCTGCTCGCGCGCCTGCTCGGCGGCGAGCGCATCGGCCCGGAGCTTGTTCGCCTTGAAGACCTCGACGGTCTTCGCCATCCCGCCGATCTCGTCCTTGCGGTCGATGCCCTCGATCTCCATCGAAGCGTCGCCTTCGGCGAGCCGGCCCATGATTGCGCCGAGGCGCCCGAGCGGCCGGGCGATGCCGGAGAGCGAGATCCAGACCGCGATCGCCAGGGCCGCCAGCAGGGCGACGGCAATCGAGATCGCCGTGGTCCAGACGATCGCGCTGACCTCGGTCGCCGCCGCGATCGAGTGGGCGTTCATGTCTTCGGAGACGGCGTTGCGGAGGTCGTCGCTCGCCTTCACCGTGGCGTCGAGCATCGGATTGACCTTCTCCCGGACCACCTTCGTCGCCTCTTCGTTCTTGTTCGCTGTGGCGAGCTGGATCGGCTCCTGTGACGCGGCGACCACGTCGGCGAACTGCTTCTCCACGTCATCGACGCGCGCGGCGAAGTCCGGCACCAGCGCCTTCAGCTTGTCGCCGTTGTCGCTGTATTCCTTGGCGGTCGAAGCGATCTGGTCGGCGACCTGCTTGATCTGCGCGTCGTCGGTCTCGGCGATCAGCCGATAGAGATCGCCGCGATACTGCTCGCCGATGCGACGCAGCCGCGTCCCGATGATGACCGCTTGGGCGGGACCGTTGATCAGCTCGGAATAGGTGCCGGCAATACGATTCATGCCCATCGCCGCATAGGTGATCCCGCCCACGGCGACCGCCGCCAGCAGGACAGGTGAGATCAGCACCTTGGTGACGATCTTGAGGTTCTTGAGGCTCATCATAGGCTCCGGTCGCACGACATCGCCCGCCGCTCTCGTGCAGCGTCGCGGTCGACATACCTCCGCCATCGAGGTGCACAGCAGGATGCCGCGCACCGGACTTGCCCTGGAAGTCCTATAGGATATAAAGACTAAATATTTGGTTACAGCGGGCTATCGGGTGAATTTAAAGGATAAATTTCTTATTCCCCGGCACGTTGCGCCCAGTCGAGAGCGGGGCCAATCGGCACGATACCGGTCGGATTGATGGTCTTATGGCTGCCGTAATAGTGATGCTTGATGTGGTCGAGATGCACGGTCTCGCGCACGCCGGGCACCGCCAGCAGCTCCTTCAAGTAGCGCGAGAGGTGCGGATAGTCGGCAATGCGGCGGATATTGCACTTGAAGTGGCCGACATAGACCGGATCGAAGCGGAGGAGCGTGGTGAAGAGCCGCCAGTCCGCCTCGGTCAAACGCTCGCCGCAAAGATAACGGCGTGAGCCGAGCCGCTCCTCCAGCCAATCCAGCGTCTCGAACAACGGGGCCAGTGCCTCCTCATAGGCGGCCTGGGTGGTGGCGAAGCCGCAACGATAGACGCCGTTGTTGACCGTCGGATAGATGCGCGCGTTCAAGGCATCGATCTCGCCGCGCAGCTCCGCGGGATAGTAGTCGCCCGGCGCCGCACCGACGCGATCGAAGGCGGAGTTCAGCATGCGGATGATCTCCGCGGATTCGTTGTTCACGATCGTGGCGCGCTCCTTGTCCCAGAGCACCGGCACGCTGACCCGGCCGGTGTATTTCGGTGCGGCGGCGACATAGACCTCCGAGAGTGTCTTCGCGTACTTGATCGGATCGGGGATGACGCCGGGGCCGGCGTCGAAGGTCCAGCCGCGCTCGCCCATGTGCCAGTTGACGACCGAGAGCGAGATCATGTCCTCGAGGCCCTTCAGGGCGCGGAAGATCAGGGTGCGGTGCGCCCAGGGACAGGCATAGGAGACGTAGAGATGATATCGCCCGGGCTCCGCCTTGAAGCCGCCGGTGCCGGTGGGTCCGGCCGATCCGTCGGCGGTGACCCAGTTGCGAAAGCTGGTCTCGGGCCGCACGAACCGGCCTTTCTCCGATTCCGTGTCGTACCACTTGTCCTTCCAGACGCCGTCCACCAACAAGCCCATGAGACGCTCCCTTCGCTGAGGAGCGAAACATGGGCCCTGGCGGTGCGGAAATAAAGTCACCGGATGGTGGACGGATTGTTCAGCGAGCCGTTCTACTTCGCGCAATAGGCTTCGAGACGATAGCCATCCGGGTCGACCACGAAGGCGGCGTAGTAGCCGTCGCCATAGTCCTTGCGGAGGCCCGGCTCGCCGTTATCCGTGCCGCCGGCCTTCAGCGCCGCATCGTGGAAGGCATCGACCGCCTTCCGGGTCGCGGCGTCGAAGCAGAAGTGCAGGTTCGACTTGCCGTCGGCGGGCACCGGCTTCACGGTCTGGCCGATCCAGAGCGCCACCGCCTCCTTGCCGTAGCCGAGCGAAGCCGCGTCCTCGCTGAGGCACCTGAAGCCGAGCGGCTTCAGCGCCGCGTCGTAGAACTTCTTGGTGCGGGCGATGTCCCGCACGCCGATGGAGATGTGGTTGAACATGGATGCTGCTCCTGTGGTTGAAATTCGATTCCGTCAGCCGGCGACGCGTCGCGCGAAGAACTCGACGTGGCGGCGCCAGTGCGGCTTCGCGAGATCGCCGCCCTCGTCTACATCGGCCGTCCAGCGGAACGCGTTCGGCGTGATCTCGGAGAAGCGCCAGCGGCGCTGCGGCGTCTCGTTGACGGTGAGTTGCTCGATGTCGCAGCCGTCGGCGCGGCCGATCATGCGGGAATAGAATTGTTTCACCGGATCGAGCCAGAAGATGTGCCAGGCATCGATTCCGGGATCGTAGATGCGGAACGTCGAGCCGTAGAAATCGGCGGGGACGCGGGCACGGTTGCCATCGTCGCGATGCCCGCGCGGTGGGGTGATCCAGACGTCCTGGATGGCGCGGCCTTCCAGCACCCAGCCGAAATGGATCTCGCCCTTGCCGCGATACTCCGCGTCGTTCGCCATATGGACGACGACATCCATCTCCCAGGCGCCGATCAGCCAGCCATAGAGGCCCATCTTGCCGGCCCGATCCGGCGCCGGCCCTTCGGCATGAAGGGCATTGATGAAGGACGGCGACGGGCCGGAGATTGGGACGTGGGCTGAGATGCGCGATATCGCGGCGGACATCGAATGGTCCTTTCGTTCGGTGTCGATGGGTCCCATCTAGGCAATGACGACATGACCCCGCTTGGGAAAAGTTGCTATTCTGTACCCATGACCGAACCGACGCCTGAGAGACGCATTTCCGATCGCCCGGCGAACCCGATGACCGCGCGGTTGCTTGCCAGCGG
>DATKNM010000476.1:0-2118 GCA_035541335.1 Binatia bacterium | reverse complement strand
ACCATCTGCCTGGTGACCTCGGCGGGATAGGCGGAGACGCCGAGCGCCGCCACGCCGTGATTGCCGGCGAAGACCGCGACCCGGGGATGCTCCACCGTCGGCGGGTGCTTGCCCTGCCAGGTCGCCATCCAGGCGGTCAGCTCCTCCAGGCGGGCGAGGGCGCCGGCCGGCTTGGTCAGCACCGCCTCGCGCGCGGCGGTCGCCGCGGCGGCCTCGCGGTCGGGGCCGGGAAATTCGGCGACGATGCGGCGGATGTCCTCAAGGTCCGTGGTGGGGCGCTTCTCGGTCATGATGCCTCTTATGGGATCTCTGATGATGGCGATGGAGGGATGGGATTGGGTTTTTGGTCAGTGCCTTCCGCCTTGCGACCGCCTGTCCTATAAACGGGTTGGGGAATGGGGTGAAGGCGTCTGATGCGAGTCTTATTCGGTAGAGCCTGGATCGGATGATTTTGCTTTGGGGGGCATGAGCAACACTCCAAACGGGGAAACCAACGGAAGCCGCCGATTCGGCGCGGCGCATGCCCTTGCAGCCTGGCGACGGGATTTGTTCCTGGCGCTCTCCTTCTTCACGCGACTGCCGGTCGGTCGCCTCGCCCCCGCGGTCGATCCCGCGCACGTCGCGACCACGCCGCAGGCCCAGCTGGCGGAGGCGGCCCGGGCCTTTCCATTGGCGGGGCTGGTGGTCGGCCTCGCCGGCGGCCTTGTCTATTGGATCGCGATCCGTATCGGTCTGACTGGCCTGTTGGCGGCATTGCTTGCCGTGGCCGCGACCGGCGCCCTGACCGGCGCCCTGCACGAGGACGGCTGGGCGGATTTCGCCGACGGGCTCGGCGCCCGCGGCGACCGCACGCGCAAGCTGGCCGCCATGAAGGACAGCCATATCGGCAGCTTCGGCGTGCTGGCGCTGATCTTCGCCACCGCGACCAAGGTGGTGGCCGTGGCGACCCTGGGCGGACCGGACGGCACCGCCACCGACCGGGTCGCGACCGGCCTCGTCGCCGCCCACGTCCTCGCCCGTGCGGTGCTGCCGCTCGCCATGCGCTCGCTGCCGCTGGCGACGTCGCAGGGACTGGCGGTCATGGCGGGGCGCCCCTCGGCACAGGGCGTCTATTGGGCGCTCGGCCTCGGGCTGCTGATCGCCTTCTTCGCGGTCTTTCTGCCGGCGGCGATCGTCATCTTCATCGCCGCCGTCGTGGCGGCGGTGCTGGTCGGCAAGATCGCGCAACGGAATTTCGGCGGCTATACCGGCGACGTGCTCGGGGCCATCGAGCAGGTGGCGGAGATCGCCGTGCTCGTGAACCTGGTCTCGCTCGCCTGATGGCCGGGCTCGCATGACAAGGGCCGTCACCCGCTGGTGGTGGATCCGCCACGCGCCGATCAAGGGCGCCGCCGGCCGCGTCACCGGCCAGCTCGATCTCGAAGCGGACTGCACCGACTTCGAGCGCATCGCCGGCGTGGCCGGTCGCCTGCCGGAAAAGCCGGTCTGGCTCTCGAGCCCGCTCCGCCGCGCACGCCAGACCATGGACTCGCTGCTGATCGCCTGCGCCGCCGTGGGCGCGCCGGTCGGGGTCGAGCGCGATATCGCCGAGCAGGATTTCGGCGACTGGCAGGGGAAGACCTATGCCGAGCTGGAGCGGACCGAGGCCGATGACTATGCCCGCTTCTGGGCGGCGCCCGGCACCGCGCGGCCGCCGGGCGGCGAGAGCTTCGCCGACCTGATGATGCGCGTCACCCGCGCGGTCGAGCGCCGCTCAGAGGAGAGTGGTGACGCCGACATCATCGCCGTCGCCCATGGCGGCTCGATCCGCGCCGCGATCGCCCAGGCGCTCGGCCTCGGCCCCGCGCGGGCCCTGGCGCTGCAGATCGATCCGCTGTCGCTGACGCGGCTCGACCGCATCGCCGACCGGAACGGTGTCCAGTGGAGCATCGGCTGCGTGAACGCGTAGCCGCCCCAGGTAACGCATCGGTTGGCGGATTCCACCCATTGGGATCGACAAGGCCGATGGATGGTCTCGGGAACCATTGCATGGTTGACACACGTCAATGCCGGTAGGAATTGAACGGGGTGATGATCGCCGATCAGCAAGATGGTGAAGAAGATGACGTCGCCCAATGA
>DATKNM010000475.1:0-2526 GCA_035541335.1 Binatia bacterium | reverse complement strand
ACCGGCCCCTCGTAAAAGCCGCGCGGCCCCTGTCCTGCGACCGCGGTCAGGGTGGTCGCGAGGTCGGTCTGCACCAGCTGATCGCCTTCGCGCAACGAGCTTCCATCCGGCCGCGAGAAGATCGTTGCAGCCGACGGCCAGCGCGCGAGCCGGCGGTACCATTGCGGCAGCGTGTCGGCGACATCGTCGGTGACAATAAATCCGTCCCGCGCCAGCGCGATCGCCGGCTGCAGCAACTCTGCCAGCGTGAACTTCCCAGAGCCGTATTTCTCAAGCGCCAGCGCCAGCCCGGCGACGGTGCCGGGAATGCCGATGCCCAGCGCGGAATCGCGCGATCGTGCCGGATCCGGCTTGCCGTCGGCGCCGAGGAAGATGTCAGGTGTCGTCGCCTTCGGGGCGGTCTCGCGGTAGTCGATGGCGATATCCTCGCTGCTTGCGGCAAGATGGATCACCATGAAGCCGCCGCCGCCGATATTGCCGGCCCGCGGATAGGTCACGGCCATGGCAAAGCCGGTGGCGACTGCGGCGTCGATCGCATTGCCGCCGCGCTTCAAGATGTCGGCGCCGATCCGGGCGGACAGCTTCTCCTGCGCCACCACCAGTCCGTGCTCGGCGGCGACAGCGTGAATGCTATCTGGCGCTGGCGGCGTGTAGGCGCTGCGGCGCTGGGCCGCTGCAGGCGCAGCTGCGAGCAGGCCAGCGAGCAGGACAAGAGCGGTGAAAAATCGGCGCCGGCTGAGGAGAAATTCGATCATCAAACTTCCGCCGCGGGATCGGACCAAGGGAATACCGGCGCCATGCTATAGGGATTGCGGCAGGTTTGGCAAAGCGCGACGGCGTGAAGGGGCAATTGGCAGATGGCCGTGATGGCAGTGGCTGGCGACAGCGCGACCGAGACGATCTACCCCTCGCGCGCCGCTGTCATAAGCTGGATCTTCTTCGACTGGGCGGCTCAGCCTTATTTCACCCTGATCACGACTTTCGTCTTTGCGCCCTATTTTGCCACCCATGTCGCCCCCGATCCGGCCAGCGGGCAGGCGCTGTGGGGCTTTGCCACCGCAGCCGCCGGCATGGCGATCGCGCTGCTCTCGCCGGTGCTCGGCGCGATCGCGGATGCCGCGGGGCGCCGCAAGCCCTGGATTGCGGCGTTCGGCGCTCTGCTTGTGATCGGTTCGTCGCTGATGTGGTTCGGTGCGCCCGGCGATACGCATCTGATTCCGCCGCTGCTGCTGGCCTATTCGATCGCCACCATCGGCGTGGAGTTCGCCACCGTCTTCAACAATGCGATGATGCCGACGCTGGTGCCGCCGGATCGCATTGGACGGCTCTCCGGCACCGGCTGGGCGACCGGCTATATCGGCGGCATCCTGAGCCTCATTCTCGTGCTCGGCTTCATGGCGGCGAATCCTGAGACCGGACGCACACTGTTCGGCCTCACGCCACTGTTCGGGCTCGATCCGGTTACTCATCAGGGTGACCGCATCTCCGGTCCCCTGACCGGCCTCTGGTTCATCGTTTTCGTGCTGCCGATGTTTGTGCTGACGCCCGACTATCCGGCACGTCATCGTCTCTCCGACGCACTTCGCGAGGGCCTGGGTGAACTCAAGCAGACGCTGCGCGAGCTGCCGAAGCGCAAGGCGATCGCGACCTTCCTGCTCGCCAACATGATCTACACCGACGGGCTGGTGTCGTTGTTCGCCTTCGGCGGCATCTATGCTGCCGGCACCTTCGGCTGGAACACCATCCAGATCGGCACCTTCGGCATCATTCTCGCAATCGCCGGCACCTTCGGCGGCTGGATCGGCGGCAAGCTCGACGATCGTCTCGGGCCGAAGACGGTGATCTCGGGCAGCATGACAGTGCTGCTGACGGCGATCATCGCGATTCTCCTGGTCGAAAAGGACTCCGTGCTCTTCATCAAGGTCGCGCCGCCCGTCGCAGGTGGCGCATTGTTCGCGTCCGCTGCGGAGCGCGCTTATCTCGTGCTGGGCTGTCTGATCGGCGCCGCCGGCGCGCCGCTGCAGGCCGCGTCGCGCTCGCTCCTCATTCGCCTAGCGCCGAAGGAGCGCATCGCGCAGTTCTTCGGCCTGTTCGCGCTCACCGGCAAGGTCACCTCCTTCATCGGCCCGCTGCTGATCGGCATCGTCACCGCTGCGACGGCGAGCCAGAAGGCCGGCATGGCCGTGCTGGTGCTGTTTTTCGTGACGGGGTTGGCGCTGCTGGCAAGGGTGAACCCCCGGTCGTCCCGGACGAGCGAGCGCTAGCGAGCGCCGATCCGGGACCCATACCGCGCAATCTCTCTTGTGGCACGTAGGGAGACGGCCTTCGCGCCAACTGCTCCCTGGGGTTATGGGTCCCGGCTTCGCCGGGACGACGGAGAGCTAGTGCCGGAAATGCCGCACCCCGGTGAACACCATGGCGATGCCGTGCTCGTCGGCGGCCTTGATCACCTCGTCGTCGCGGATCGAGCCGCCAGGCTGGATCACCGCCGTGGCGCCCGCTTCGATGCAGGCGAGCATGCCGTCG
>DATKNM010000474.1:0-4946 GCA_035541335.1 Binatia bacterium | reverse complement strand
CCCTTCGGGATGTGGAAGTGCAGGCCTTCGCCGAGCAGCGCCACGCCGATCAGCAGCAGGAAGGCGAGGCAGAGCATCTTCACCGATGGGTGCCTGTCGACGAAGTCGCCCACCGCATTCGCCGCCATGATCATCACCAGCATCGCGGCGACGACGGCAGCCACCATCACCGGCAGGTGATTGGTCATGCCGACGGCGGTGATCACGCTGTCCAGCGAGAACACGATGTCGAGGATCGCGATCTGGATCACGGCGGCGCCGAGGCCAAGATAGCTCTTCTTGCCGCCGTGCTCTTCCTCCTCGACGTCGATGTTGTGATGGATCTCGGTGGTCGATTTCGCCAGCAGGAAGAGACCGCCGCCCAAAAGGATGATGTCGCGCCAGGAGAGCGCGTAGTCGATCTCCCATTGCGGGAAGCTCAAGGTCCAGATCGGCTCGGTCAGTCCGGCGACCCAGGCGATGGAGGCGAGAAGGGCGAGCCGCGTGCCGAGGGCGAGCGTGAGGCCGAGCCGCCGCGCCAGGCGCTGGCGCTCGGGCGAGACGCGGCCGGCGACGATCTGCACGAACAGCAGGTTGTCGATGCCGAGGACGATCTCGAGGGCGGCGAGGGTGAGGAAGCTCAGGATGACCGCGGGATCGGTCAGGAGATCGAAGAGCGAGACCATGGAAGCGGTCGCCTTTGGCTGGCCGTTTCGGGGGACGCTCAGAAATGGCCGCTCGTCAGGAAGATTTCAAGCGGGTTCGGCGGGGTTGGGCGAGGCGGCTTGTCTACTACTCGGTCGTCATGCCCGGCGAAGGCCGGGCATCCACGAGTTTGCCTCCGCTGCCTTGAACTCGTGGATGCCCGGGCCAAGCCCGGGCATGACGACCAGATAAAGAAGTCTGGTCGTCACTTCTTCCACGCCGCCTTGCGCGCGTCGTCGCTGCTCTTGGCCTCGACCCAGCGCGCGCCTTCGGGGCCGTCCTCCAGCTTCCAGAACGGCGCCTCGGTCTTCAGCCAGTCGATCAGGAAGGCGCAGGATTCCAGGGCCGCCTCGCGGTGGCTGGAGGCGGTCGCCACCAGCACGATGCGGTCGCCGGGCGCGAGCCGGCCATAGCGGTGGATGATCAGCGTCGCCGAGAGGGGCCAGCGCCGCTGCGCCTCGGCCTCGATCTCGGCGAGGCGCTTCTCGGTCATGCCGGGATAATGCTCCAGGGTCATCGACGACGCGGCGCCGGAGTCCCCTAAGGACCCTGGCGGCGCGATGTCGCGGACGAGGCCGATGAAGCTCGCGATCCCGCCGACCTGATGATCCCCGGCCGCGAGCCTCTCGAGCTCCACGCCGACGTCGAAGTCCTCGGCCTGAACCTTGATCATATCGGCACGCGGATCGTCACCTTAGAATCCCCCGGGGCATCAGCCGCCGGTCACCGGCGGGAACAATGCGACCTCGTCGCCGGCTTTGACCGGGTGGGTGAGGCCGACATAGTCCTGGTTGACGGCGACCTTGACCGCGCGGCGCTCCTTCAGCGCCGTGGCGTAATTGGGGCCGAGGCTCTCCAGCCAGTCGAGCAGCTGGCCGACCTCCTTCACATGGGGCGGCACCTCGAGGTTCTCTTCGGCTTTGCCGATCTTCTGGCGGAGCCAGGCGAAATAGAGCAGCTTCATGATCTCTACTGAATGAGGGTGCGAGGACGATCCGATGCCGAAAGATTCCAGCAACGTCACCATCTACCATAACCCGAATTGCGGCACCTCCAAGAAGGTGCTGGGCTGGCTCCGGGAAAAGGGCATCGAGCCCAAGGTGGTCGAGTACCTGAAGACCCCGCTGGACGAGGCGGGACTGAAGTCCCTGCTGAAGAAGCTGAAGGCCGGTCCCCGCGACATCCTCCGCAAGAAGGGCGAGGCCTTCGAGGCCCTGAAGCTCACCGACAAGACCGCGGATGAGGCGCTGATCAAGGCCATGGCCAAGACCCCGGTCCTGATCGAGCGGCCGATCGTGGTCGGCCCGAAGGGCGCCGTGCTGGCCCGGCCGCCGGAGCGGGTCTGGGAGGCGGTCTGACGATCAATCTTAAACAGAGATTGAAATAAGCGTATTAATGCGTTGGATTGATTGAAGACGGCGCGCGATCTTGGGGGTCCATCAGGACCAAGGATCGCGGCCATGTCGGTACAGCACTCGTCGGTACAGAATCCACTGCTCGCCCGAATCGGGCTCAACCCGGTCGCCGAAATCCTGCCGGGCCTGCTGCTGACGGCGATGCTGGCGGCGCTGGCGACCGCCCTGCACAGCCTGCCTATCCTCGACGTCTTCAGCCCGATGATCCTGGCGATCCTGCTCGGCATGGCGTTCCACAACGTGATCGGCACGCCGGCCAGGGCGAGGGCCGGCATCGGCTTTTCGCTGCGACGGGTCCTCAGGCTCGGCATCATCCTGCTGGGGCTGCAGCTGACGGCGGCGCAGGTGGCGGCCGTCGGCCTCGGCGGCGTCGCGGTGATCGCCGCGTCGCTGGTCGCGACCATGATCTTCACCAAGGCGCTCGGCCGGCTGCTCAAGGTCGATCCCAAGCTGACCGAGCTGATCGCCGCCGGCACCTCGATCTGCGGCGCCTCGGCCGTCATCGCCACCAACACGGTGACCCAGGCGCGGGACGAGGATGCGGCCTATGCGGTCGCCTGCGTTACCATCTTCGGCTCTGCGGCGATGTTCCTCTATCCGCTCGCCGGCGCGGCCTTGCAGCTCTCGGCCCACGATTACGGACTCTGGTCGGGCGCCTCGATCCACGAGATCGCCCAAGTGGTCGCCGCCGCCTTCCAGCGCGGCAGCGAGGCGGGACAGTTCGGCACCGTCGCCAAGCTGACGCGGGTGATGATGCTGGCGCCGATGATCCTGGTGCTGGGCTGGCAATCGGCGCGGCGGCACGCTTCCCACGACCGGCAGCATCGCCGCGCGCTCCCGATGCCCTGGTTCGTGCTCGGCTTCCTGGCGCTTGTAGGCCTGAACAGCGTCATCACCATCGAGCCGACGGCGCGCGCCGCCATCGTGCAGGCGACCGCCTTCCTGCTGTCGATGGCACTGGCGGCCATGGGCCTCGGCACCGATTTCCGGAAGCTGCTGGCGGAGGGACCGCGGCCGCTGCTGCTGGGCGCAGCCGCGAGCCTGTTCATCGCCGGCTTCAGCCTCGCGCTGGTGACGTTGATTCGCTGAGATTGGCGCGCCGGGATCGGGCGCGATAGCATCGCCGCCATGACTCTCGAGCAGCTTCGCATCTTCGTCGCCGTCGCCGAGCGCGAGCACGTGACCCGCGCTGCCGCGGATCTGGGGATCGTGCAATCCGCGGCCAGCGCCGCCATCGCCGCGCTGGAGACCCAGCATGGCGCGCAGCTCTTCCACCGGGTGGGCCGGCGCATCGAGCTGACCGAATCGGGGCGCGTCTTCCTGGTGGAGGCGCGCGCCGTCCTCGCCCGCGCCGCCGCCGCGGAGCTGACCCTCTCCGAGCTCGGCGGGCTGAAGCGCGGCACCCTCTCGGTCCATGCCAGCCAGACCATCGGCACCTATTGGCTGCCACCGCTGCTGGCGAAGTTCCGGAAGGCGCATCCGGCGATCGACATCCGCCTCGCCATCGGCAACACCGCGCAGGTGGCCACCGCGGTCATCGCCGGCACGGCGGAGCTGGGCTTCGTCGAGGGCGAGATCGATGCGCCGGCGCTTTCCATCCGTGCCATCGAGGGCGACCGGCTGGCGGTGGTGATCGCGGCGGAAGCGGCGCCGGCCAAGCCCGGCAAGCTCGCGGCGGCGGACCTCCTCGCCATGGACTGGGTGCTGCGCGAGCCGGGCTCCGGCACCCGCGCCGAGTTCGAAGCGGAGCTGAGGCGGCGCAAGATCGATCCCGCGGCCTTGAAGGTCGTCCTCGAGCTGCCGTCCAATGAGGCGGTCCGCTCGGCGGTGCTGGCAGGGGCCGGCGCCACGGCGATCTCCGAGCTGGTGGTGGGGCCGGGGCTGCGCTACGGCAGCTTGAAGCGCCTGGACTTCGCCCTGCCGCAGCGCCCGTTCCACATTCTCCGCCACAAGGAGCGCTACCGCAGCCGGGCCGCCGATGCCCTGCTGGAGATCATCGCCCCGGAGAAGAACCGGAAATAGCTGGTTGTTTCGGCTTTGTTCGCGGCAAAAGCGTTGCTGCGCCCCCCACCGGTTCCTGCTAGCTTCCGCCGGTTCGCAGTGAGGGAAGCCGGTGCGAGACCGGCGCTGCCCCCGCAACTGTAAGACCGCGCCGGATCGCCTCGAATTCCGGCAACGGACCCGTCCCAGAGCCACTGGCCGTTCGGCCGGGAAGGCGCGGGGACCGGCGGTCGAGCCAGGAGACCTCGGCGAACCCCAGGGAAATGAATTCCTGGGAACGGTCGGTGCCTCGGCGGGAGAAGCACAACGCGTGTCGAAATCTGATTCACGATCCTTTTCGCCCAATGTCTCTCTGGGCCTTTCGGGGGTGATCACGCCCCTGCCGCCGGTCACCCTGATCCTGGGCGGCGCCCGCTCGGGCAAGAGCCGCCATGCCGAGAGCCTGGTCGACCGCCATCCCGGCCGGCGCGTCTATCTGGCGACCGCGGAAATCCTGGACGACGAGATGGCGGCGCGAGTGAAGGCCCATCGCGACCGCCGCGATTCCGACTGGAAGACGGTCGAGGAGCCGCTGGAGCTGTCGCGTGCCCTGAAGGCCGAAACGGAACAGGGAGCGGCGGTCCTGGTGGATTGCCTGACGCTCTGGCTCGGCAATCTGCTCGGCAAGGAGCGCGACGCCGAGGCGGAGATCGCCGGGCTGATCGATGCCGTGCACCAGTTCGGCGGGCCGGTGGTCTTCGTCTCCAACGAGGTCGGCCTCGGCATCGTGCCGGACAACGCGCTGGCGCGACGCTTCCGCGATCTCGCCGGCATCCTGCACCAGCGCCTGGCGGAGAAGGCGGACCG
>DATKNM010000473.1:0-2944 GCA_035541335.1 Binatia bacterium | reverse complement strand
TCCGCCATGTTCTCCTTCACGACCTCGGTCAGGTGGGTCGTGATCACGGTCGAGGGATCGACCACGGTGTAGCCGCGGAAGAGCGCTTCCTCGCGTGCGCCGGGATCGACCCACATGGCCGGCAGGCCGAAGGCGGGCTCGGTCGTCTCCTCGCCGGGCATGCCGATCTTGTCGCCCCGCGGGTCCATCACCATGATCATGTTCGGGCGAAGGTCGCCGCGCCCGGCTTCGATCTCCTTCACCCGCATGACGTAGGAGTTGGCGTTGATCTGCAGGTTGTCCTGGATCCGGACCGCGGGCAGGATGAAGCCCATCTCGCTCGCGAGCTGGCGCCGCAGCGCCTTGATCTGGTCGGTCAGGCGATGGCCGCGCTCGGTGTTGATGAGCCCGAGGAGGCCATAGCCGAGCTCGAGGCGGATCGCGTCGATGGTGAGCGCGGTCGAGATCGGCTCTTCGAGCACCGGGGCCGCCGCCTGCTTCTTCTTCTCCTGCTGGGTCGCGTCCACGACCACCTGCTTCTGGTGCCGGGTGACCAGGAAAGCGGCGCCGCCCGCGAGCAGCGCCAGGGCCAGGAACGGAATGGTCGGGATGCCGGGCAGCATCGACATCACCGCCATCAGCACGGAAGCGAGGCCGAGCGCGGTCGGATAGTTGGAGAGCTGCTTGAACAGCATCTTGTCGGTCGAGCCGATCATGCCGGCCTTGGTCACCAGCATGCCGGCGCCGGTCGAGACGATCAGCGCCGGGATCTGGCTGACGAGGCCGTCGCCGACCGTCAGCAGGGTGTAGGACTTGGCGGCGTCGCCGATGCTCAAGCCTTGTTGCACCACGCCGATGATGATGCCGCCGATGATGTTGATGAAGACGATGACCAGGCCGGCGATCGCGTCGCCGCGCACGAACTTGGCGGCGCCGTCCATGGCGCCGAAGAAGTTGCTCTCGTCCTCCAGCAGCTTGCGGCGGGCACGGGCCTCGCCCTCGTCGATCAGGCCGGCGGAGAGGTCGGCATCGACCGCCATCTGCTTGCCGGGCATGGCATCCAGGCTGAACCGCGCCGAGACCTCGGCGATACGGCCGGAACCCTTGGTGATGACCACGAAGTTCACCAGGACCAGGATCGCGAACACGATCAGGCCGATGACGTAGTTGCCGCCCATGATGAAGCCGCCGAACGCCTGGATGACGTGGCCGGCGGCGGCGGTTCCTTCATGGCCGTGCGCCAGGATCAGGCGCGTCGAGGCGAGGTTGAGCGAGAGCCGCAGCATCGTGACCATCAGGAGGACGGTCGGGAAGGTGGAGAAGTCGAGCGGCCGCTCGATCAGCAGCACCACCATCAGGATGAGGACCGAGACGGTGATGGAGAAGGCGAGCGAGATGTCCAGCAGCCAGGCCGGCATTGGGAAGATCAGCACCGTCAGCACGGCGATCAGCGCCAGGGCGAGCAGGATCTCGCCGCGGCGCAGCGTCGCCGTGATCTTCTGCAGGTTGATGCCGGCGGCAAATCCGCCGGGTTGGGCCTTATTGCCCGCCGGGGCGGCGGCCGCGTTGCTGATCTCGGTCATGCTCTGCTACCCGATGACAATCACGCCCGCGCTGCTCAGGCCGAGGCCTGGTCGATCTCGCCGTGGGACGGCGGCACCATGACGCCTTCCTCGCTGTACTGCTTCAGCTTGTTCCGCAGCGTGCGGATGGAAATGCCGAGGATGTTGGCGGCATGGGTCCGGTTGCCGAGGCAGTGCTGCAGCGTGTCGATGATGAGGTCGCGCTCGACCGCGGCGACGGTGCGGCCGACCAGTACCGCTGTGCCGGCGGCATCGGCCTCCTTGGCGGCGGCCTCGGCGGCGGTCGGCGCTTCCGCCACGCGCGAGACCGGCAGTCCGCGGCCGCCGGTCAGCATGATCGCCTCCGGGCCGATCACCGGGCCGGTCGCCAGCAGCACCGCGCGGTGCATCGTGTTCTCGAGTTCGCGCACGTTGCCGCGCCATTCATGGGTGGCGAGGATTTTCTGGACGTCGGGGGCGATGCCGGTGATCTCGATGCCGTTCGCCTGACCGTATTTCTTGGCGAAGTGCTCGGCCAGCACCGGGATGTCGCCCGGGCGTTCCCTGAGCGGCGGCAGCTCCAGCGACATCACGTTCAGGCGGAAGAACAGGTCCTCGCGGAAGTTGCCCTTCTTCACCTCGTCCTGCATGTCGCGGTTCGAGGTGGCGATCAGGCGGATGTCGACCTTGACCGGTTGCGAACCGCCGACCCGGTCGATCTCGCGCTCCTGCACCGCGCGCAGCAGCTTCGCCTGCAGCCGGGGGTGCATCTCGCTGATCTCGTCCAGGAGGAGGGTGCCGCCGTTGGCTTCCTCGAACTTGCCGATGCGGCGGGCGACGGCGCCGGTGAAGGCGCCCTTCTCATGGCCGAACAGCTCGGATTCCAGCAGGTTCTCCGGGATGGCGGCGCAGTTGACCGAGATGAACGGCTTCGCCGCGCGCTTCGAATGGGTGTGGATGTAGCGCGCCATCACCTCCTTGCCGGTGCCGGATTCACCGGTGATGAGGATGCTGGCGTCGCTCGGCGCCACCTGGTCGGCGAGCTTCAGAACCGCCTTCAGGTTGGGGTCGTTGAAGATGAAGGCCGAGCTCTCCTCGGCGACGGCGGCCAGCACGGCGGCGATCAACTCGGCGTCGGGGGGCAGCGGGATGTACTCCTTGGCGCCGGCGCGGATCGCGCGGACCGCGATCTCCGCCGAGGAGCCGATGCCGCAGGCCACCACCGGCAGGTTGATGCGCTCGCGCTTCAGGCTCTCGATCATGCGCTGGACGTCGAGGTTGACGTCGAACATGACGAGGTCGGCGCCCTGGCCGTTCCGGAGCGCATGCATGGCCTGATCGACGTCGTCCACATGGGCGACCTTCGCCCCGCGGGAAAGCGCGATCTTGCCGGCTGCGCTGAT
>DATKNM010000472.1:0-3175 GCA_035541335.1 Binatia bacterium | reverse complement strand
AAGACCCGTCAGCGCTTGATTGCGGCAGCGGACGGACTGTTCTACGGCCAGGGCATCCGTGCCGTCGGGGTTGACGCTGTCGCCGAGGCGGCCGGCGTGACCAAGCGCACGCTCTACTATCACTTCGCCAGCAAGGACGATCTGATCGCGGCCTATCTCGAGGAACGTGATCTGCCGACCCTGGGCCGTTACCAGCGCTTGATCCCGGAGGGCGGGGCGCCGGCGGCGCGCCGAATCCGTCGAATCTTCGAACAGCTTGGGAAGAGTGCCGAGGATCCGCGCTGGCGTGGCTGCAGCTTCCTGCGCGCGGCGGCCGAGTTCGCAAATCAGCCAGGCCATCCTGCGCGCATGGTCGCTGCACGTCACAAGAGGCGCTTCGAAGCTTGGTTGGAAGAAGTTCTCGCCGCTGACGGATTTGGCGGGGCGGCGGCTCTCGCCCGCCAGCTCATGATCCTGCTCGACGGGGCCGTCGCCCAAATCCTCATCCACCGGGAGCCGAGCTACGCCCTGTCGGCTGCAGATGCGGCGTCGACGCTGCTCAAGCGCGCAAACAAAACGAAGAGGCGTAGCTGAGCCGCGCGATCTACGAGAGCGGCCGAACTAAAGAGGCCATCTTCACCCGCCGGGGCCTTTCCTGCCCCGCGACCTCGCCAAATCGACAAGTTAGTTGACGCAAGATCCGCCGCGCTCGTGACCAAGCGGACGCCGTCCGCTACTTCAGCCAGATCGCGTTGCTGAGCTTCGCCACGAAGGCCTGGTGCGCGGTGAGCTCTTCGGGGCTCGGCGCGTGGGGCCGCGGCGTCCGGACCGGAAGCGCGATGCCCGGCGAGGCGGTGCGCCGGCCGCCGGTGAAGTCGAGATCGACGGCGCCGACCTCGACCGCGATCTCGGTGACGAGGCCGAGGCCCGCCTGGCGGCCGCCCAGCAGCTCGAGATAGACCTCGGCCAGCAATTGCGCGTCGAGCAGCGCGCCGTGCAGCGTGCGGCTCGAATTATCGATGTTGAAGCGCTTGCAGAGCGCGTCGAGGCTGGCGGGGGCGCCCGGGAACTTCTTGCGCGCGATCTGCACCGTGTCGACGGCGCGGACCATCGGCAGCGCGACCTTGCCGAGCTTCTCCAGTTCGACATTGAGGAACTTCATGTCGAACTCGGCGTTGTGGGCGACGATGCGGTCCTCGCCCAGGAAGCCCAGCAGCTCGTCCGCCACCTCGGCGAATTTCGGCTTGTCGGCCAGGAACTCGCTGGAAAGCCCGTGCACCTGGAACGCCGCCATCGGCATGTCGCGCTCGGGATTGAGATAGCGATGGAAAGTCCGGCCGGTCGGGATGTGGTTCAGGAGCTCGAGGCAGCCGACCTCCACCAGCCGGTCGCCGCCGACGGCGTCGAAGCCGGTGGTCTCCGTGTCGAGCACGATCTCACGCATGCAGCGCGTTCTCCGGTGTCGGATTCTCTGGCGTCAGGGCAGGTCCCGAGTCGACCGCCTCGAATCGAAGATGCCGTCCGTAGAATCGGCTGGCAAGAGCGGTGACGCGCTCCGGGTCGCCGGTGGTGAGGCAGCGCGGCTCGACCGGTTCCCGCGCGAAATCCTTCATCTCCGGATGGCGGAAGAGATAGGCGACCAGGGCCGCGGCGACCCGCGCCGGTTGGCTGAGGATCGCGGTCTCCGGCGGCAGCGCCGCGCGGAACAGCGGCTCGATCAGCGGAAAATGCGTGCAGCCGAGGACCGCCTTCTCCGGCGCCCGGCCGCCGAGCGCCTTCAGCATCGCCCGGACATGGCGCTCGACCACCGGCCGGATCTCGTCCTCGGCGGCGCCCGCCTCGATCATCCCGGCAAGCTCCGGGCAGGCCTCCTGCACGACGCGGGTGTTGGGCGAGCGGAGCGCGATCTCATGCGGGTAGAAACCGCTGCCGACGGTCGCCGGTGTCGCGAAGATCGCCACGGTCTCCCCCGGCCGCCGCGCCTCGTCGGGACCGGCCTTGTAGTGCCAGGGCAGGCGTGCCACCTCCTCCACCATCGGCGCGATGATGCCGAGGATGCGGCGCTTGGGATGATGGGCAGGAAGCCAGACCTGCTGCAGCGGCCGCATCGCCGTCGCGGTCGCCGTGTTGCAGGCGATGATGATGAGGCGCGCACCGAGGCCGAACAGATGCTCGACCCCGCGCGTGGTCAGGGCCAGGATCTCCTCGGCGCTCTTCGCGCCGTAGGGCGCATGGGCGTTGTCGCCGAGATAGAGGAAGCGCTGGTGCGGCAGCCGCGCATGCAGCGCCGCAAGGACGGTGAGGCCGCCATAGCCGCTGTCGAAAACGCCGATCATGGAAAACCGATCATCGGTGCTTCAGCTTCTTCACGACATGCAGCAACGCCGTGCGCGACTGACGCTTCCCGAGGCCGGTCGGCACGACGAAGTCGGCGCGCTTGCGCTTCTCCGCATCCGGCATCTGCCGCATGACGATGTCCTTCAGGCGTTCCGGGGTCATCCCCTTCCGCCTCAATACCCTGAGACTTTGGATAAATTGAGGCGCCGTGACCACGATCACGGCGTCGCAGCGGTTTTCGCCGCGGGTCTCGTAAAGCAGCGGGATGTCCAGCACCACGACCGGGCAGCGTCGGCGGCGGGCCTCGGCGAGAAAGGCGCGCTCCGCCGCCTGCACCATCGGATGCAGGATCGCCTCGAGGCGGTTCAGCGCCGCCGTGTCGCCGAAGACGCGCTTGCCGAGCGCGCCGCGATCGACGGCGCCGTCCTTCACCACGCCGGGAAAGGCCGCCGCGATCCGTTCGACCGCGGCCCCGCCCTTCGCCATTAGCCGGTGGACGTTGCGGTCGGCGTCATGCACCGCGATGCCCATCTGGGAAAGCACCGTCGCGGCCGTCGACTTCCCCATGCCGATCGAGCCGGTCAGCCCCAAAATGATCAAGGGATGTCTTTCAGCACGAAATCCCGGAGCTCCGCCGTTACCTCCGGCTCCCGGCCGAACCAGGCGGCGAAACCCGGCCGCGCCTGGTGCAGCAGCATGCCGAGGCCGTCCACCACCGGGTTGCCCCGCGCCCGCGCCGCCGCGAGCAGCGAGGTCTCCAGCGGCACATAGACGATGTCATAGACGACGGCGGTCCCGGGCAGGGCGTCGAGCGCGAGGTCGAGGGGCGGCTGCCCCGCCAGTCCCAGCTGGGTCGAAT
>DATKNM010000471.1:0-2850 GCA_035541335.1 Binatia bacterium | reverse complement strand
ACGAGGCCGAGATAGCGCCGGATGGTGAGATATTGAAGCGGGTTCAGCCGGTCGGCGATCCAGGAGACGGCGCGGGTCAGCGGCGCATAGACGAACTCCCAGATCGGGTCGCGGAGCTGCACCGTGATCCGCGCCGGGCCGAGGTCGCCGGGCGGCGGCATCTCGACGGTCTCCGTCACCTTGAAGGCGAAGTCGCCGAGCACGCGCCGCACCGGCTGGGCGAAGCTGCCGCCGGAATACTGCGTGATCGGGCTCGGGTCCGGGAAGCCGCAATCCCAGGCATCGGCGCGGCGCAGCCGCCGGCCGGAGAGGCGATGGACGATCCCGGCGCCGAGAACCGCCGTGACGGTCATGAACAGGATGACCATGAGCCCGTTATAGGAGCTGCCGGCCTGGGGATTGGGCACCAAGGAGAGCCAGGCTTGCCCGGCTTGCGCCGGCAGTTGCGCGCCGATCACCCGGACGACCATCGGCCCGAGCGCATCGATGAAGAACCCGGGCAGGATGCCGACCAGGATGCAGAGCGCCGCCAGCGCGAACATGCCGGCAAGGGAGAAGCGGTCCACTTCATGCGCCATGTCCGCGGCGAGGGATCGCGGGCGGCCGAGGAACGGGATGCCGAAGGCCCGCACGAAGGCGGCGCCGGCAAGGGCGGCCGAGAGTGCCAAGGCGGCGCCCATCGCCGGGACCACCAGCCGCAGACCCCAATGCGAGAGCTCGGGGCTGAGGAGGATCGCCTGGAAGGTCAGCCATTCCGAGACGAAGCCATTCAGCGGCGGCAGCGCGGAGATCGCCGCCGCGCCGATCAGGAAGCAAAGGGCGGTCAGTCCCATGCGATGGATGAGGCCGCCGAGGCGGTCGATGTTGCGCTCGCCGGTCGCGTTCAATACCGAGCCGGCGCCGAGGAAGAGCAGGGTCTTGAAGAGGCCGTGGTTGAGCGCATGGAGCAGGGCGGCGCTCATGGCCAGGGCGGCGGCGAGTCCCAGGTGCTCGTCGCGGAAGGCAAGGGCGAGGCCGAGGCCCGCGAAGATGAAGCCGATGTTCTCGACCGTGCTGAAGGCGAGGATGCGTTTCAGGTCCCGATCCATCTGGGCGGCGAGGATGCCCAGCAGCGCGCCGGCGGCGCCCAGCGCCATGATGACCGTGGCCCACCACCAGGCGCTGGTCCCGACCAGGTCGAAGACGATGCGGATGAAGGCGTAGACCGCGACCTTGGTCATGGCGCCGCTCATCAGGCCGGAGACGTGGCTGGGCGCCGCCGGATGTGCCTCCGGCAGCCAAACATGCAGCGGCACCAGTCCCGCCTTCGATCCTGCGCCCAAGAGGGCGAGGCCGAAGATCAGGTCGGCAATGAGAGGCGTCGCGTGGTGATTGCGAATGCCGGCGAAGGCATAGTCGCCGGCGGGGCCAGCCAGCAGGCCGAAGGCGAGCAGCAGGGCCAAGGTCCCGAACGCTGCCATGATCAGATAGAGAATGCCGGCGCGGAGGTTCGCCGGTTCGCGGTGATGCGAGACCACCAGCGCCCAGGAGGCGAGGGACATCAACTCCCAGGCGAACAGGAAGACGAAGACGTCATCCGCCAGCGGCACGAGATTCATGCCGGCGAGGAAGGCGGGATAGAAGGGCAGGATTCGCCGTGCCTCCCGCTCGTGCCGGCCATAGCCGATGGCGTAGATGCTGGCGAAGAGGGCGCTGAGGTCGATGACGACCAGGAAGCCGGCGGAGAGCGGATCCAGGCGGAAATTGGCGCCGAGCCAGGGAAGCCCCATCGGCAAAGTGAGGCTGTCGTCCATCGGCTGCAGGCCGATCAGCACCGCCCCGGCGATGGCCGCGATGGCGCCGGCGAAAATCGACGCCAGTCCATAGACCACGATCCGGCCGGATCGCTCGGGGAGCGCGACGCCGAGAAGCACGGTCAGGATAAGGCCGCCGATCAGCCACAGGATGGCGGTCAGCGGCATCAGGCAGCCGCAGCTGCGAGCGCGGAAGGAAAGGCCGAAGTCGCCATGGCGCAATCAGACTCGTCGGAGGAGGTCCGAATCGAGGCTAATCGGTGGAAGCCCCCGCGTACAACAGGGAAATCAGTCGGCTTTCACCGCCAGGCCGAAATCCTCGGCCACGAGGCCGATCCAGCGCCAGAGATAATCGGCGAAGCTCTTCAGGATGTAGATCTCGTAGCTGGGGCGGTCGTCGGTCTGATGCAGGAGCACGTTGGCCTTGCTCATGCTGGTCTGGGCGCATTGGCCGGGACCGAAGGCGCGGGGATGGAGATCGAGGCTGACGCCCCGCGCCAGAACGTCGCGTGCCGCCGGTCCGGCGAGGGTGATGACGGTCCGACTCTCGGAGACGTCGGTCACCGCCGCATGCTGGCCCTCGAAGGCGCGGCGCAGGCCGTCGATCAGGTTGGCGCGCTGCTCGCCCGGCGCCACGACCCACCACTCGTCGGGGCCGAGCCAGAGGATGCGGACGTCGCCCGCCGTGGAGACGGTGTTCGCCACCATCGGCAGATCGACGCCGGTCGCGGTCTTCACCGCGGCGGCGATGGTCGTGCCGCGGATGTTGATGATCGCGCGATGGGCGATCTCGCTCACGACGACGCCGGCATGGGCGGGATCGCTGCGGGTCGCCTGGGCGCTGAGACCGAAATGCGCGAGCGCGCTGCGGCGTTGATAGGCCTCAACCATTGATGCGCGCTCCCTCGGGGTCGAAGAACTTGGGCTCGGTCACCTTCATCTTGACCCTTTTGTCTTCCCAGCAGGCATAGAGCGTCTGCCCCATGCGGTTGCGGCCGTTCTTGACGAGGCCCATGGCGATCGAGCGCCCGACATTCGGGCTCCAATAGCTGGAGGT
>DATKNM010000470.1:0-2298 GCA_035541335.1 Binatia bacterium | reverse complement strand
TCCCCTCGTCGTCGAGATACTGGAACAGCTTCTGGCCGGGCAGTTCCTGGCAGGCGCGCACGATGCGGGCGACCCGGCGGTCGCTGATCTTCAGGCGCCAGGTCTTGCCGCTCTTGCCGGTGAACTGGAAGCGGAGTGCTGTGCCCTCCACCTTCACATGCGGATTCTTCAGGGTGGTGAGGCCATAGCTCTTGTTCTGCCGCGCATAATCCTCGTTGCCGACCCGGATGAGCGTGCTCTCCAGCAGGTGCACGACGGTCGCCAGCACGCGCTCGCGGCCGAGATCCCGACCCGCCATGTGCCGCGCCACCGCGGCGCGGATCGTCGGCAGGGCCACTGCGAAGGTCAGGATGTGGTCGAACTTGTCGCTGTCGCGCGCGGCGCGGTAGTCGGCGTGATAGCGGTATTGCTTGCGACCCTTGGCATCGCGCCCGGTCGCCTGGAGATGCCCGTCGGCATCGGGGCAGATCCAGACATCGGTCCAGGCCGGCGGCACGGCCAGCGACCGGATGCGCTGCAACGCCGCCGGATCGCGCATCGTCTTGCCGCCGGCATCGACATAGCGGAAGCCTTTGCCGACCCGGCGGCGGCGGATGCCCGGCTGCTCGTCGCTGGAATAGCGCAGCCCGACCGCCTTCGCCGCCTGCCTCGATTCCGCGATCAGCGTCGTCCCATCCATGATAGACGGGACAAAACCCCTGACCCGACAAAGGTTCCCCACTGCCGGAAAAGCCGTGGGGTTGCAGGGAGTTAATGGATCCGCGCGAAATCGACGGTGAGCGACTGATTGCCGATCGAGACCTTGCTCTCAACCTTGGGACATTCGGCGATCACGGCGCCGCGGCGGATGACGAAGAGCCGCGCCGGGCGGAGGCGCAGGGCCTCGATCGGATCCTCGGCCTGCAGCACGACGAGATCCGCGTGGCAGCCCTTCTCGACCCCGTAGCCTTCCAGGTTGAGCGCCTTCGCGCCATTGGTGGTGACGGCCTCGAAGCAGCGGCGCATCTCCGCCGTCCCGGTCAGCTGCCCGACATGGAGCCCCATCTGCGCCACTTCCAGCATGTCGTGGCTGCCGAGGCTGTACCAGGGATCCATCACGCAATCATGGCCGAAGGCGACGTTGATGCCGGCCGCCATCAGCTCCTTAACCCGGGTCATGCCGCGGCGCTTCGGATAGGTGTCGTGGCGGCCCTGCAGCGTGATGTTGATCAGCGGATTGGCGACGGCATGCACGCCGGCTTCGGCCATCAGCGGGATCAACTTGCTGACATAGTAGTTGTCCATCGAATGCATCGAGGTGAGGTGCGAGCCGGTGACCCGCCCCTTGAGGCCGAGCCGTTGCGTCTCCGCCGCCAGGCTCTCGATGTGCCGCGACAAGGGATCGTCGCTCTCGTCGCAATGCATGTCGACCATGAGGCCGCGCTGCGCCGCGATCTCGCAGAGCTGGCGCACCGAAGCCGCGCCGTCCGCCTTGGTGCGCTCGAAATGCGGGATGCCGCCGATCACGTCGACGCCCTTCGCCAGCGCGCGCTCGAGATTGGCGGCGGAGTTCTTATATCTGAGGTAACCGTCCTGCGGGAAGGCGACCAGCTGCAGATCGATCCAGGGCGCCATCTCCTGGCGGATCTCCAGGAGCGCGTCCACGGCGAGCAGCCGGTCGTCGCAGATGTCGACATGGCTGCGGATCGCCAAGGTGCCCTTGGCGATCGCCCAATGGCAGAGCGCCCTTGCGCGCTCCTTGATCGCCGCGACGGTCAGATGCGGCTTCAGCTCGCCCCAGAGCTGGATGCCTTCGAGGAGCGTCCCGCTCTCGTTCAAGCGCGGCTTGCCGAGGCTCAAGGTCGAATCCATGTGGAAATGGCTGTCGATGAAGGGCGGCGCGACCAGGCGGCCCTTCACGTCGAGCTCGCGGGCCGCCGTGCCGTCGATCCTGGGCTCGACCGCCGCGATCTTGCCGCCGGCGACGCCGATATCGACGCCCTTGCGCCCGTCGGCCAGGTTGGCGCCGCGCAGGATGAGATCAAGCATCAGCGTTCCTCCTTGCGGAACGGGATCAGCAGGCTGGCCGGCGCATGGGCGTTGCGCGAGACCAGGGCCATCGCGACGATCGTCAAGACGAAGGGTAGCATCAGGAAGATCTCATAGGGAATGTTGAGTGCGTTGTGCGCCTGGAGGCGGAGCTGCAGCGCCTCGATCATGGCGAAGAGCAGCACGCCGCCGGCGCAGCGCCAGGGCATCCACTGCCCGAACACGACAAGAGCGATGCAGACCCAGCCGCGGCCGGAGATGACGCCGAAG
>DATKNM010000469.1:0-6517 GCA_035541335.1 Binatia bacterium | reverse complement strand
CATGGTCGGCGCGGAACGGCGGTCGCTCGCGTTGCATCGCACACCCTCCGGTCGTGTCGGCCGATAGAGCCTTGCGCATCCCGGTGGGCAGGTCAAACGCCGGCAGCGACAGGGAACCGGCTGCAGTCGTTTCGGATTGGTCCCGAAGACAGCGGAGGTCGAACATGGCGAGAAACGGCAATACCGCGCAGTTCAAGCGGGCGATCGACCGGCAAAACAAGCTGGAGCGCGCCCGCAGCGGACCGACGAAGCGGAAGCGCGACGCGGTCGAGGGCGAGGCCGCGCATGCCGGCCTTCGGGCACTGGAGAAGCACAGCAAGGGCCGGCCGAAGCAGACGGCGACTGCACGAAAGTCGCCGCAGACGGCGCGCTCCCAGGCACGGTGAGGCGCGTCAGCCGGCGGCACGCTCCCCGAGCGTGAGGTCGCCGGCGTAGCTCTCCTTCATGAAGTCGATGAAGTTGTCGCGGAACTGGCGGGTGTGGGCGTGCGCCAGCCGGTCGGCGCGCTCCGCATCCTTGGCGCGGATCGCGGCGATCATCTCGTCGTGCTCATCGGTCAGGAGATTGGCGTCGGGGCTGCGCTCCAGGAAGTCGAAATGCATATGCAGCATGCGGCGGCCCTGGTTTAGCAGCCGCTCGTAGAAGCCGGTGAGATAGGCGTTGCCGCCCGCCCGCGCGATCGCCATGTGGAAGTCCTTGTTGGTCTCCGACATCGCCAGATGATCGCGGCCGCGCACGGCGGCCTCGAATGCCTGCTGCCGCCGTGCGAGTTCCCCGAGATCGGCCTCGGTCCGGCGCTCGGCGGCGAGGCGCGTGTTGGCGCGCTGGGCAAGGTCCAGCGCTTCGACGTAGCGCGGGAAGGCCGCGAGCTCGACCGGCGCCACGATGGTGCTGCGGTTGGGGAGGGTCACCACCAGCTCCTCCGCGGCGAGCCGGATCAGGGCCTCGCGCACCGGCGAACGGGACATGTCGAAGCGTTCGGCGAGGGTGGTCTCGTCCAGGAGGGCTCCGGGCGGCTGGGCCAGCGACAGGATTTCCCGACGGAGCACGTCATAGACGGTCCGGGTGCTGCCGCCCTTCCTGCTCGCCTCTTTCGCCATTTTCAACCCCGCCTCCCCGGCTAACCCATCGTCTCCGCAGGCAATTTCTCACTTCTTCCTTGTCGACACAATGTTTTTTTGTTGACTTGTCGACAGCGTGCCGACATAAAGGCTGCGATCGAGCAATAGGAGGAAGGCCATGATGCGTCTGACCGGCGTGATGCCGGCCCTGGTGACCCCGTTCGACACGACCGGGAAGATCGACTTCCGGGCCTTCGAGAGACTGCTGCTGAAGCTCCGGGCCGACGGGGTCAAGGGCTGGGTGCCCTGCGGCTCCACCGGCGAGTACAACGCGATGACGGCCGAGGAACGCGTCGCGGTGCTGAAGTTCGTGGCCGGTTTTGCCGAGAAGAACGAGTTGCTGATCGCCGGCACCAATGCCGGCTCCACCTGGGAGGTGATCGAGCACACCAAGCGGGCACGGGATCTCGGCTACAGGGTGGTGCTGCTCTCGGCGCCGTTCTATGCGACGCCGGCGCCGAACGAGCTGATCACGCATTACCAGGCGGTGCTCGACGCGGTGGACGTCGATATCGTGCTCTATAACTATCCGCCCAAGGTCGGCGTCGACGTCGGGCTGCCGGTGCTGGACGCGTTCCGCGACAATCCGCGCGTGCTCGGCATCAAGGAATCGAGCGGCAACCTGCTCCGCGCCATCGACATCCGCGCACGCTACGGCGACCGCTACCAGCTGACCAACGGATCCGATGACCAGACGCTCGACTTCTATCTCTGGGGCGCCACCTCCTGGATCTGCGGGCCCGCCAACTGCATGGCAAGAGCCTGCGTCGATCTGGTGAACACCATCGAGGCCGGCGACTGGCTGAAGGCCCGCGACAAGATGCAGGTGATCTACGGCGCCATGTCGAGCCTGGAGAGCGGCAAGTTCGTGCAGAAGGTGAAATACGGCTGCGAGCTTGCGGGCACGCCGGTCGGGCCGGGGCGCAAGCCGCTCCTGGAGCTCGATGCCGCGGAAAAGGCGGCCTTCAAGAAAGCCATGGAACCCGTGTTGGGGTGATCCCGCGATGCGCTGGAGCCGTCAGCTGGAGATCGTGCAGGTCCACTGCCAGGGCGAGATCGGCAAGGTGATCGGCGGCGGCGCGCCGGCGCTGCCGGGCGATTCCGTGCTGGCGCAGATGAACTACATCAACCGGACCGATGACAGCCTGCGCCGCTTC
Source organism: Binatia bacterium (assembly GCA_035541335.1). GTDB lineage: Bacteria > Pseudomonadota > Alphaproteobacteria > Dongiales > Dongiaceae > Dongia. The sequence goes on along the minus strand of DATKNM010000469.1, from coordinate 4,239 downwards.
GTCACGCGCGAACCGCGCGCCGCCGTCAACATGACGATGAACCTCGTGGTGCCGCCGAAGCGCGCGGAGGCCGATGCGGGATTCATCGTGCTGCAAGCCGACCGCGCGCATCCGATGTCGGGCAGCAACTGCATCTGCGTCGTGACCGCTCTGTTGGAGACCGGCCGCGTGGCCATGACCGAGCCGGAGACGGTGGTCAAGCTCGACACGCCAGCGGGCCTCATCCGCGCGACGGCACGCTGCGCCGGCGGGCGGTGCCTCTCGGTCAGCCTCGACAACGTCCCCGCCTTCGTCGAGGCGCTCGACCGCCCGGTCGAGACCGCACGTTGGGGGCGGATCAAGGCCGATATCGCCTTCGGCGGTGTCTATTACGCGATCGTCGATGCGGAGGAGATCGGACTGCCGCTCCAGCCCGGCGCCGCGCGGCAGTTGGCGGAGGCCGGGATCGCGCTGAAGGCGGAGCTGGCGTCGCAGGTCGCCGTCAAGCATCCCGTGCTCGAAGGCGTGGACGAGATCGCCTATGTGATGTTCCGCGGCCGCGATCCCGACGGCGCGGTGCGAACCTGCACGACCTTGAAACCCGGGCGCGTCGACCGCTCGCCCTGCGGCACCGGAAGCTCCGCCAATCTCGCGGTACTCAGGGCGCGCGGCGAAGTGCAGATCGGCGAAACCCGGATCTCACGCTCCATCATCGGCGGCGAGTTCGCCTGCACGATCGTCGGCGAGACCATGGTCGGCGATCGCTGCGCGGTGCTGCCGCGGATCACCGGCGGCGCCTGGATCTATGGCACCGAGACTTTGCGGATCGATGCGGAGGATCCGTTCGCCACGGGCTTCGCGCTCTCCGACACCTGGGGACCGGACGTCGATCATTTGGGGTAACCTTGCCGTTGTAGCGCTCTCGCGAGCGCGCGCACCTCTCGGTGCGCAACCCCTCATCCAACTTCGGCTAGGCTCGGCTGCGCCTCGCCAAGCCTCAGTCGCCTTCTCCCACAGGGGGAAAAGGATGTTGCCGGGACCTCGACGCCCGGATCACGGCATCTTCGCGACGTTGAGGATCTTGTCGGCGCCGATCGCGCAGGTGCCGCCGGCGATGCCGTTGTCCTCGGTCTCGTTGGCCCAGGCTTCCGGAAGATAGAGCGGCTTGTTCTTCTTGATCTGGACGTTGGAAATGAGGCGCAGCTGCTTGCCGTCCTTGGCCTGGGAATAAACGACGCCGATGCCGAAGCTCGGGCGGTCCTCGTCGCTATCCCACTTCACGCGGTAGACGGCGACGTCGCGACCCTTCTCGTCCTTCGCGATCCAGTGGGTCACGGTCGGCAGCGTCTTCGGTGCATTCACGCCGGCATAGGTCTTGTCGTCGAGGCCGACGGCGATCTGATGAAGGATAACGGGCGGCACGACATCGTCCGGCGTATTCGAGGCGTCGCCGGGCTCGCTGGTCCAGATCTCGATATGCGGCTGGCCGACCCAGGACTTGGCCTTGCCGGCGGCAAGCTCCGCCGCGGCCGTCGGGTCGTAGACCTGGATCAGCAGCGCGGATTCCGTCTCCTTGATGACGCGGATGGTGGCGGCGTCGGCCGGAGCGGCCTCCTTGCCGTAGACCAGGAAGCCGTGGAGACCGTCGCTCGTCATCTCGAGCGCGCAATCGCCGAGCACAGTGCCGTCGGGATAGGCGACGCCGAACCCGTCGCTGCCGCGCGCGGTGTTCGGCATGATCACCGCATAGCCACCGGCGAGCTTCGGCCCGATCGGCAGGGTCGCATCCGGCCCGTTGGGCCAGTTCGGGCAGTCGCCGTCATTGTCCGTGTCGAACTTCGCGCCCGGGACATAGCCGACCGAGCGCGCCTTCAAGGCGAGGCGATCGATCTCCGTCACCTGGCCGGAGCCGGGGCCGATCGTGTTGAAGGTGCAGACGAACTCATGCACGACTTCGAGCGGCGAGAGACGAATCTGCTTGGTCACCTGCCAGCGCCAGGCAGAGCCGCCGTCCTCATCCCAGGTCACCATGTTGGGGGTGACCTCGATCTGGTCCTCGCCGACGCCGGCGGCGCCGTAGCCGTCGTTGCAGAGGGCGAGGATGCGCTTCGGCGCGGCATTGCCGGCGAGCAACCAGAATTCCTGGCCCCCGTCCCGCGCCGGCCCGTCCGCGGATTCCACATCCTCGATGCAGCCTTCGTCCGGCGCATCCGTGGGCTTCTCTGCGAAGTCGAACCGCACCTCGACGACGGTCAGCTTCACATTGCCGGGTCCCTGGGCGGCATCGGCGACATTGACGACCTTGCAGGTCTTGTGCGCGCCGCAGATCGCGGACTGCTGCTCCGGCGTCAGGTTGTTGGCGGCGAAAGCCTGCGATGCGAGGAGCATGAGAACGACGGCGGCCGCGCCGAAGAAGGACCAGCGGAACATGGGAGAAGCTCGCTTTCGATACCCCGAATGGGACCAGGATATTCGTCTCGAAGGCAGGCGAAAAGGTTCAAGCCGGCGCCGCAAAACGAAAGCGGCCGAGCAAGGCCCGGCCGCGAACACTATCCGTTCAAGAGCAGGCGTCGACTTCAGTCGTCGCGATGCGTGCGCTCCATGCGCTCGTGGCGCTCTTGGGCCTCGATCGAGAGGGTCGCAATCGGCCGGGCCTCGAGGCGCTTCAGCGAGATCGGCTCGCCGGTCTCCTCGCAATAGCCGTAGGAGCCGTCCTCGATCCGCCCCAGGGCCTCGTCGATCTTGGAGATGAGCTTGCGCTCGCGATCGCGCGTGCGGAGCTCCAGCGCCCGGTCGGTCTCCAGCGAGGCGCGATCGGCGATGTCGGGCTCGCTCAGGCTCTCTTCCTGGAGATGGCTCAGAGTCTCGTTCGACTCTTTCAGGAGCTCCGACTTCCAGCCGAGCAACTTCTGCCGGAAATACTCCAGCTGCATCGGGTTCATGAAGGGCTCTTTGTCGGTCGGATGGTAGTCGGGCGAAAGCAACGGTTTCATGCAGTGCTCAACTCGATAGGCCACCACTCAATCGGCCGGGGATTCGGGCATGATTCCCATGGCCGGGCGCGCCGGGAGTATAGGGATTTAAGTTAGCGCCGCAAGTCCGAATTGACACAGGCGACGGCCTTCAAGTCTTTGTAATAATTGGATTCTAGGCACCTTTCAGGGCGCGGGACGGCTGAGCTTCGCGAGCTCCACGGCGGCGCGGAGCTCGATCTCGTCCAGGATCTCCAAGAGCTTCGGGTCGTCGATCTGTTCGCGTTTGGCGCGCACCAGGCCGGCCAGCTGCTCAAGCTTGGCGAGCGGGATCGTCCCCATCAGCAGGCCCATCCGGATCTCCTCCAGGTGGTCGAGCATCAGCGTGCCGCGCTCCTTGGCGCGCTGCCGGGCGCGGTTGCGGGTGGTCGCGTCCGGCGCCTCCTGGAGCGCCAGCACGGTGGTCAGGTCGGTGAAGCCGACGCTGACCGGCATCTGCGGGCTGTGGCTGGGCTGGGTGTCGCTGAGCGCCTTGGCAAAGCCGCCGGCCCCGGTCGAGGCAGTGCCGCCGGACTTTCGGACCGTGGTGGCGGGACGGGGTGCGGTGGGCTCGACTTTCATCGGTCGGGAATCGACTCCAATGCGGGCAGCGCCCTGCCCGCCCTTTTAGGCCGGGCAACGTTAATATTCTATAAAGAAATCCAAGGCTTGCCGTCCTAGCCCGGCCTTCGCGGAGCCCGCTCCGGCAGATTCTGCCGCGCCTGCCCCTCCGCCGGACCCGGATCGCAATCTGCGACTCGGAAGCGGCCGAACAGGAGCCGAACCCGGTAGCCTAAGGCATTGAAAAGACGAGCGGCCGCCGAGCTGCCCCTGCTGGCACGGGATTCGCTTCTAAACCCGCGGGAAACCGGCGCTTTGCCGGGAGAATTCGGATCGCATGATGCAGCATCGCCTCGGATCGGCCGGTAGGACCACGCGTCGCACCCTCAAAGCGATGACGCAGCTCGGCCTGCTGCTGGCCGGACTGACCGCCGTCGGCTTCTCCCTCTTCGTCCTGCCCGCCGGCGCCACCTCGCGGATCAAGGACGTCGCCGATTTCGAGGGCGTGCGCGAGAACCAGCTGGTCGGCTACGGCCTGGTGGTCGGCCTCGACGGCACCGGCGACGACGTGAAGAAGAAGTCGCCGTTCACCCGGGAAAGCCTGATCGGCATGCTGGAGCGCCTGGGCGTCAAGGTGAACCGCGACAACACCGACCTCGAGACCAAGAACCTGGCGGCGGTGATGGTG
>DATKNM010000468.1:0-2259 GCA_035541335.1 Binatia bacterium | reverse complement strand
TTGCACGGAGGTTCCCATGGTCGATCGACGCACCCTGCTGGTCTCCCTGGCGGCGCTGCCGCTGCTGGCCGCCGGTCCCGCGAAGGCGGCGGAACTCGTCACCTATACGGATGCCGCCTTCAAGGCGGCGCTCCAGTCCGGCAAGCCGGTCCTGGTCGCGATCCATGCGGTCTGGTGCCCGACCTGCAAGGCGCAGGCGCCGATCCTGGACAGCCTGCTGACCGGGCGTTTCAGCGACATGACGGCGTTCCGGGTGGACTTCGATTCGCAAGCCGACATCGTCCGGCAGTTCGGCGCGCAGATGCAGTCCACGCTGATCGTGTTCCACAACGGCGCCGAGGCCGGCCGCTCGGTCGGCGACACCAATCCGGCATCGATCGAGGCGCTGCTCGCCAAGGCGGGATAGCGCTATGGCAACCCTGGGCCTCGCCTTCCTCGCGGGCCTGCTCTCGATCCTCTCCCCCTGCGTGCTGCCGATCCTGCCGCTGGTGCTGGGAACCGCGGTCTCCGAGCACCGGTTCGGGCCGGTGGCATTGGCCGCGGGCCTTGCCCTCTCCTTCGTGAGCATCGGCCTCTTCGTCGCCACCATCGGCTTCTCGATCGGCCTCGATGGCGGCGTGTTCCGCGCCGTTGGCGCCGTCCTCATGATCGCGCTGGGCGCGGTGCTGATGGTGCCGGCGCTGCAGGCGCGCGTGGCGCTGGCCGGGACTCCGCTGGCCAACTGGAGCGAGCAGACCTTCGGAAGCCGCCTTCGACGGCACGAGAACCCCGGAGGAAAGCCGGGGAGCCTTGCCGGGCAGTTCGGCGTGGGCGCCCTGCTCGGCGCGGTCTGGAGCCCCTGCGTCGGGCCGACGCTCGGCGCCGCCTCCGTGCTGGCCGCGCAGGGCAAGGACCTGGGCGAGGTCGGCCTCACCATGGCGGCATTCGGGATCGGCGCCGCAGCGCCCCTGCTGGCGCTCGGCATGCTCTCGCGCGGCACCCTGCTGAAGATGCGCCACGGCCTGCATTCCGCCGGCCAGGGGCTGAAGATGGTGCTGGGTCTGCTGCTGGTCGCCCTCGGCACGCTGATCCTCACGGGGCTCGACAAGATGCTGGAGGCCCGGCTGCTGGACCACGCACCGGATTGGCTGGTCAGCCTGACCACCCGGTTCTGAGCGGCGCGTCCTCGCCCCGGCCCTCCCCGGGTCTCGGGAGAAGGAAGAAGGAAGAAGGAAGAAGGATGGGGTCTTCGAACGCTCTGCGTTTTACGGCCCCCACCCCGTTTCGGACTCCGTCAAACCATCCCAAGCCTTTGAGAGCGCTCGAGTAAACCTGATCCGGCGGGGCCAAAGCGATTCTGTGTTTTGTCGGGGTCCGGTCGGGGTCGGGCGGCGTGCCGGGCTGATCGCACGGCATCGCACGCAGCAAAACATTGTACCAGTTTTGTTCTGGGATATCCATACCGCCGATTGAATTTGCGGGCGCGGAGTCTTATGCGTGGCCGCCATGAACACGACCCAAGCCGATGCACCCCAAGCCGACGCACTGAAGCCGCCGATGCTCCGGCCGCAGAATTCCGGCGCGGCTGCGCCATTCCTGCCGATGAGCCGGGCGGAGATGGCGGCGCTCGGCTGGGATCAATGCGACGTCGTGCTGGTGACGGGCGATGCCTATGTCGATCATCCGAGCTTCGGCATGGCGATCATCGGCCGGCTCCTGGAGGCGCAAGGCTTCAGGGTCGGCATCATCGCCCAGCCCGACTGGCAGTCGGCGGAGCCGTTCAAGGAACTCGGCCGGCCGCGGCTCTTCTTCGGCGTCACCGGCGGCAACATGGATTCGATGGTCAACCGCTACACGGCAGACCGAAGGCTCCGGCACGACGATGCCTACACGCCCGGCGGCGAGGGCGGCAAGCGGCCGGACCGCTGCACCATCGTCTATGCCCAGCGCTGCCGCGAGGCCTATAAGGACGTGACGATCGTGCTCGGCGGTATCGAGGCCTCGCTGCGCCGCATCGCGCATTTCGACTACTGGTCGGAGAAGGTGCGCCGCTCGATCCTGGCCGACGCCAAGGCCGACCTGCTGCTCTACGGCAATGCGGAGCGGGCCGTCGTGGAGGTGGCGCACCGGCTCGCCGCCGGCGAGGCGCCCAGCGATTGTGATTCCATCCGCGGCGTCGCGCTCTTCCGCCGCGTGCCCGACGGTTACACGGAGCTCCACGCCGACGATCTCGATTCGAGTGACGAGGGTGCGGCCCGTCGGCCGCGGGGCGATGAGGGC
>DATKNM010000467.1:0-4468 GCA_035541335.1 Binatia bacterium | reverse complement strand
CTGGGCGGGGGCGGCCGGACAGCAGCTGAAGAGCCTGATCACCGAATTGAAGGCGAAGATCGCGGCGGCGGAGCAGAGCCAGGCCGCCTCGCCCGACTTCCTCGCCGACTTGAAGGCTCTCGCCGCCAAGTACGAGGCGCTTCAGACCTCCGGTCAGGCATCGGCGACCGGAACGACCGCCGGGACCCCGCTCTTCTCGGATACCTTCGCCGACGGCGACTACACCAACAATCCGACCTGGAAAGTCAGCGCCGGCAGCTGGGGCGTCGATCCCCTGGGCACCAACCGCGGCCTCTGGAGCAAGATCCGGCCGCAAAAGCTCAGCCTCAACAATGTGCTGGGCGCGATGCTGAACCAGCAGGGGACCCAGAGCGGCCAGGCCGAGTTTGCTTCGATCTATACCGCGGCGAAGATTACGAACGCCTTCGCGCTCAAGGTGACGCTGACCTCGAAGGACAATCAGGGCGCGCTCAATCTCGGCGTCTATCAGGGCGCCTCGGGTGCCACGTCCTATCGCATGATCTACCAGCCGGGCGGGGTCCCGGGCCTCGCGATCCAGAAGGTGACGGCGCAGGGCGTGACAACGCTTGGGAGCAGCAGCGGCGCGGTCAGCCTGGAGAACGGCCAGCCGCACGATCTCGTCCTCAGCCGCGATGCCCAGGGCAACATGAAACTCAGCCTCGACGGCAAGCAGATGGCGACCGCGCAGGACACGTCGATCGCCGGAGACATGAGCGGCCTGCTTTTCATCAATTCCGGCGGCGCCTACTGGATCCGCGGCGTCACCGTGACGGCGAACTGAGGGAGACTGATCGACCCCTCACCGCGACCCCTTGAGGGGCAAGGTCGGGTGAGGGGTCGAGCCACGGCCGATCAATTCGCCGCGGTTTGCGCGATCTTCTCCTTCAGCTCCTGATATTCCTCGCAATCGCCGCAGGCCTTCTGCAGGACAGCAAGGCGCTCCTCGGCCTTCGCCGGCTGCTTCATCTCGAGATAGAGCTCGCCCAGGTACTCGTTGGCACCGAGATGGTTCGGCTGCAGCGAGAGCGCGCGGTTGTAATAATCGAGCGCCTCGTCGGCGTGGCCGGTCTTCCGCAGCGAGAAGCCGATCAGGTTCAGGATATCGGGGTTGTTCGGCGACGCCTTGTCGAGCGCCATCAGCTGCGGCATCGCGTCGGCATACTTGCCGGAATCGACCAGCGATTTCACCGAGGAGAAGTCCGGATTGGCCGCATTGTCCGGCGTCACCGTGTCGTCCGCGGCGAAGGCCGCCGTGTTGACGGCGGCGAAGGCCGCCGAGGCGCCGAACACGAAGGCCGCCGCCAGGATGATTCGAATGGTCTGCATGATCTGATCCTTCGTTTCTCCCTCCCCCGATTCGGGGGAGGGAAGGGGAGGGGGTAAGAGGAGATGCAGTGGGCTGCCGTCAGACCGTCGGATGATCGTCGATCTTCGGCATCGGGCTGGTGGTCTCGACCACGCGCCAGCCGATTCCGTGGTCGCTGGCATTGGCATCCCAGGGCAGCGGCGCCTTCTTGCCCTGCACGTTCGGCGCGGGAAGCGGATACATCGCCGAGCGCGCGGAGATGTGCATCACATTGCCCTCCTGCTTGGTGATCTCCTGGTGCACATGGCCGTAGAACACGGTGACGTGCTTGAACGGTTGCAGGAGCGCCACGGCCTGGGCGCCGTCCTTGGTGGCCCAGTCCCATTCCGGCTTCAGGTCGAAGAGCGGCCGGTGGGCGAGGACGACGATCGGCGCCTCGGGATCGCGGCCCTTCAGGTCCGCCGCCAGCCAGGCGAGCTGCGCCTCGCCAAGCTGCGCCTTCGGGTCGGAGGCGTTGTCGAGGGCGATGAAGTGCAGGCCCTTGTGGTCGAAGGTGTAGTTGAGCTTGCCGAAGATCTCCTGGAATGCCTTGCCGGCATCGCCGCCGGCATCGTGCTCGCCGGCGAGATAGATGTGGTTCTGGTTCGTCAGGCGGCCCAGCATGGCCTTCACCTCGGTCATGCGCTTGCGGCGCTCCATCGGGTCCTTGGTCATGTGGGTCAAGTCGCCGGTGAAGACGATGAAGTCCGGCTGCGGGCTCACCGAATTCACCGCGGCGATCGCCTTCTCCAGGCTCGCCTTGGTGTCGGGATTGACCTTGGGATCGGCAAAGCCCCAATGGAGGTCGCTGAGCTGGACGAAATAGAAATCGTTCATGGCGTCGGCTTGGGCGATACCGGCGGCCTTGAAGCCGGCCAGGCGCGAGGCGAAGACGACCCCGCCGAAGCCGGCGAGCCGCATCAGGTTCCGGCGGTTGAGGGCGAAATCCGGGCTCTCAAGCCCGGCGGGGGATCGGGTCTCGTTCGACATGGGTTCAGGTCCTTCCTTCAAGAGATGACGGGGGAAGAGACCGGACCCACGCGGTTGTTATTCCGCAAAATCCGCTTCGGGAATAAGATCGCCCCCGGGGCGGTATAAGGGTGTCTGGAGCGCTTGGCAGGGGCTCCTGGCAGAGCACATCCGGGTCTTTACCGGCGGAGACGAGCATTGTCCCAATCCGAGCAGCGGCGACGGTTCCAGACGGTCGTCCTGCCCCATCTCGACGACGCGGTGAACCTGGCCTGGTGGCTCGCCGGCAATCGTGCCGATGCCGAGGACATCGTCCAGGAGGCGGTCTTGCGCGCCTACAAGTATTTCGATCGCTTCTCCGGCGAGCGCGCCCGGCCCTGGCTGCTCGCAATCGTGCGCAACACCTGCGCCACCTGGATGCAGAAGAACCGGCCGCGGCAGCTGGTGCTGGTCGCCGATGCCAGGAACGAGGCCGATGCCGAGGCCGGGCAGCGCGACCTCACCAGCCCCTCGCCCGAGACCCAGAGCGAGCATCGCGAGCTCGGCCGCGAGATCGACCGCGCGGTCGCCGCTTTGCCGGCCGAGTTTCGCGAAGTCATCCTGCTCCGCGAGGTCGAGGAGCTGTCCTACAAGGAGATTGCCGCCGTGATCGACGTGCCGATCGGCACCGTGATGTCCCGCCTCGCCAGGGCGCGCAAGCTCTTACAGGCGCGATTGAAGGAGGCCGTCGGATGAGCGTCTTCGAACCCACCGGCTTCGTCATGGATTGCGACGCGCTGCACCTCTATTTCGACGGCGAGCTCGACACCATGGCGGCCATCGCCTTCGAGAAGCATCTCGAGATCTGCGCGCAGTGCCGCGCCGACCTCGCCGAGTTCCGCGAGATCCGCCGCCGCATGCAGAGCGACCTCACGCGCCCCGCCGCCAGCGATCTTCTGCGCCAGCGCATCGCGGCCGAAATGCACGATGCGACCGAGGCGGACGCGAGGCCGGTCAGGCCGCGCGGCTGGGACTGGCGGAAGCTGGCGATCGCCGCCGGCATCGTCGCCATGGCTTCGAGCGGCACCACCTATTATCTCGAGCAGCCGAGCGAGGATGCGCTCTGGACCGAGGGCCTGGTCATGGCCCATGAGCGCGCGATGCTGGCGGGCCACGAGATCGACGTCGTCTCCTCGAACCGCCACACCGTCAAGCCCTGGTTCAGCGGCAAGACCACGGTCGCGCCGCTGGTGGTCGATCTCGGCGATGCCGGCTTCCCGCTGATCGGCGGCCGGCTCGACGTGCCGGTCGATCGCGCCATGCCGGCCATCATCTACGGCGCCGGCCCGCATGTGATCAGCCTCTACATGCGCCCCGCCTCCGGGGACTCAGGGCCGAGCCTGAAGAAGATCGACGGCTTCTCGGTCCTCTCCTGGCGCGGCAACGGCTTTGAGTACACCGCCGTCACCGACGCCGACGGCGCCGAAGCCGGTGCCTTCCAGAAGGCCTTCGCGGCGAAGGCCGCGACCATGCCGTAGGGCGGGAGCCTACCGTCGCTGCGCGAGGCGGCGCACGGTCGCCTTGAGATCGCGCCAGACATAGGCGCTCTCATGGCAGACCCAGCCGTCGGCCTCCTCGCTGCGCTGCCCGGCCATCATGCCGCCGAGATAGTGATAGAACGCCGTGGCGTTGGCATTCGAGGTCAGGACCCAAAGGCACATGGACGTCGAACCCTCGTCGAGCAGCGCCGTTGCCAGGATCCGCATCAGCGCGCGGCCGATGCCGAGGCCCTGGGCGCTCTGCAGCACATAGAGCGCATAGATCTCGCCGTCGCAGCCGAGCGAGAGATCGCGGGCACGCCCGACCGCGCCGAAGCCGACGATTCCATCGGCTTCGTGCTCCGCGACGAAGACCGCATTCGATCGATGGGTCCGCGAAAGCCCTGCCCGCCACTGCGCCGCCCGGCGCTCGGCGGAGAGATTGTCGAGGATCTCGTCCGGCACCAGGTCGCGATAGGTCTCGCGCCAGGCATCCACATGGATGCGGCCGATGGCGTCGCTGTCCTCGACGGTTGCCGGGCGGATATGGAACAGGTCCGGCATCCGCACCGCAGTCATGGCAGGCCTAGCGGCTGAGCGGCGTGGTCGCGAGGGC